>NZ_JACJPT010000046.1:0-39150 GCF_014696195.1 Sphaerospermopsis sp. FACHB-1094
CTTTTGCTCCCATGTCAAGTCAAATTTTTCTCTGCTCGCTGCTGCTTATCTTGTTTCTTTTGTCAAGTTCATTTTATACCAAATTAGATGAGCTTACCCTGGAGTGAAATGTGGAATTGTTTAATAGATAAAAATCCGGATTTTTCTCAAGAAATTGTAGTTTCTAATGCTCGTAATCGAGGAAAAAATAAAAACAATTATGTGGCTGAAATGAGGGAATTTATGCAAACCGCTACTCGTATCCTCAAACCTGGTGGAATATTAGCTCTATTTTTTAATGCGAGAGATGCTGATAGTTGGCAGTTTTTAAAAGAGGTAATACCATCTGATAATCAATTACAATTTCGAGGATTATTTCCTATGAAATATTCAGCTAATTCAGTAATACAAGACAACAGAAAAGGGGGTTTAAAAAATGATTTCGTTTTAATCTATCAAAAACCTGGAAATGAAGATAATATAAAATTGATTTTTTTAGAAAAATTACCTAATTGGTCTAAAGAAATACCTAATATTCACTCAAAATAATCTTAAATCTGAAAAATCAAATGAGTTACACATTTTATCAACTTTCTCGGCTCTATGATGAAAATAAATTTTTTGAATTAACATCATCTTCTGAAGGATTATATTTTTTAAAATTACGTTCTTTGGCTCGGAAAGATTATTACTTGCATTTATTTCAAAAAGCACAAATATCTTCAGATAATTTAGGAGTAAAGCAGTATCTTGAAACACTTTTTAAATCTAATATTTCTTTAAAAACTATTCATGATTCTATTAATCAAATATATGAAGGACAAAGAGAAGAACGTCGTATACATGAACAAGAGTTACTAGCAGAATTATATAAGCTAAGAGTTTTTGACTGGGGTGGTATCCATCAAAATGATATTAATAAGTATCTAGTTGATAACTACATAAAAAAGATTACTAATTATGATAATTTAATAGAAAAAGTAAAAAATTAAATTTTACATAGTTTAAAAGGTTTTGTTCTGTGTTCTTGGTATAATAATTGGACATCAATTATTATTGAGGATATTTTTAAAGATCATGAGCGTGTTTTACCAACTGTAGGGTTAATTAAACAAGTTGATTTTTTCATTGATGATATACCTTTTGATTTAAAGGTAACGTATTTTCCTAAAGGTTTTATGGAAAATGAGAGAAAGAAAAGAAAACTAACAATTAAGGAATTATCAGAGTTAAAGAAGACAGCCAAAATATTTAATCTTCCTTTTGATCAAAATCGTCCCGATGATGAACTATTGATTGACTTGATTACAGCTTTTACTGAAAGTTCCCAGCAGAATGTAAAAGATTTTTATGATAATTTTGTGAAAATTAGAAGAGATATTATCAATGAGACATTAAAACAACCACGTGAACTTTTGCGCTGGTTGTATGAAAATCAAGGTTCTCAAAGATTTGATGCAAGTAATAGGTTATTTTTAGTTCTTGTAGATACTAATTCTTTAGAAGATAGTTGGAAGTTGAAAAGGGATTTTACTTTGTTAAAAAGTAAAATTGATGAATATCTAAATACACGCTCTTTTAAAAAGGATGATTTGTTACTAAATTGGACTTTTAATAACAATCAATACCAAAGCTATGCTGATGTTTTATTTGTACTAAAGTAACACCAATAAATTATAAAAAAAGGGATAAGCAAAACGCCTATCCCCAAAAAATCAACTAATCAATGATTTAAGTTCCAGACTGCCAAGAATTGATATACTCAACCTGATCAGCAGTCAAACTATCAATTGCAATACCCAACGCTTGCAACTTCAAACGAGCAATTTCTTGATCAACCTCAGTAGGAATAGAATACAAACCAGGTGCTAACTTACCCTTATTCTTCACCAGGTATTCACAAGCTAACGCTTGGTTTGCAAAACTCATATCCATCACCGCGCTAGGATGTCCCTCCGCAGCAGCGAGGTTAACTAAACGACCTTCACCCAGTACAATCACAGATTTACCACTGTTGAGAATATACTGCTCTGTGAAAGGTCTTACAGTCTTGATTTCCTTAGCTTGACTTGCTAAATATTTCAAATCTAACTCAATATCAAAGTGACCAGAGTTACAAACGATCGCCCCATCTTTCATGACATCGAAGTGTTCACCCCGGACTACGTGCTTGTTACCTGTCACGGTAATAAACAAGTCACCCTGAGATGCAGCTTCAGACATCGGTAATACCCGGAAACCATCCATTACCGCTTCAATCGCTTTAATGGGGTCAATTTCCGTAACGATAACGTTAGCACCCAAACCACGCGCACGTAAAGCAGTACCTTTACCACACCAGCCATAACCAGCTACTACAATGGTTTTACCAGCCAGCAAAATGTTTGTAGCGCGGATAATGCCATCTAAAGTAGATTGACCAGTACCGTAGCGGTTATCAAAGAAGTGCTTGGTGTCTGCGTCGTTAACGTTCATCGCGGGGAAGGTTAACACACCATCAGCCAACATGGCGCGTAAACGGACAATACCGGTGGTGGTTTCTTCGGTTGTACCAATTAAATCTTTAATTTGATCTTGACGGTGTTGAACCAATTCGGCTACTACATCACTACCGTCATCAATAATAATGTTAGGACGATGATCTAAAGCGATTTGCACGTGGCGGCTATAGGTTTCCGCATCTTCGCCTTTCATCGCAAATACAGGAATTTCATAATCTGTGACTAAACAAGCAGCCACATCATCCTGAGTTGATAAGGGGTTACTGGCAATTAAAACTGCATCAGCACCACCCGCTTTTAAGGCGATCGCCAAATGGGCGGTTTCGGTGGTAACGTGGGCGCAAGCAACTAAGCGCAAACCAGCAAAAGGCTTTTCTTTCTCAAAGCGATCGCGAATTTGCTTTAATACTGGCATTTCCCGGCCAGCCCAGTCAATACGTTGTCTTCCCAAGGGAGCGAGAGCGAGGTCTTTAACCTCGTGCTTTAATCTGGGAGCGGTTGCGGTCATGAAAATTATCCTCTAAAAAATGCAACAGGTTGATAAACCTTTACGTACTTTAACAATATTTTCTGACAAGTAGCCATATTTTCCGGTAAATACTCATTCCCGATTGATCAGCAAAGGTAATTTTTCATTGCCAGATAGTGGAACAGGCTTCTAGCCTGTTGACGGGCTGTCTGGCCCATCCCACATTTTAGATTGAATTATGACCAGCTACTTAGCAGTGAGTAGATTTGATTAAATCAATGAAGCCAAAGTTTGCATCAATAGCTGAGATTCCTTACCCATGTCACCTGGTAATAAAAGTTGATACCATTGATGTAACTGCTGCCGAGCTAAAGTATAAAGTGGATTATCAATACCTGAGTTAAAAAGTTCCATTATCGCTTGTCTTTGAGTTTTTCCACGTCCTAAAATCCTCAGCCATAAAGTTGAAACATCTATAGGCAATTCACTGGTAACAACAATAGTAGTACAAAAAATTGCAGGTAAATTATAAACACCTGGAATATTAGATGATTTAATTCCAAATCCTCGAAAATGGTCAGGGAAAATCGAGGGAACGATGATCAATTGGCTTTTATTATCCTCCTCTTCTGATTTTTCCTGATCTGTATCTTTTAAAGTTTCATTGACAGGAATAATCTTACCATCAGCTTCACTTGTCCATGTTAAAAAATGACTGAGACAAGTTCGTAATTCCCAGATATTTGGTGTCCAGCGTAGAGGTGAAATAATACACGGATTTGAAGTAAATTCTCCCAATAGTCCCAAGGATGTCCTAGATTTATTGATGTCAGGTTCAAACAATACATCTACCATTTTTGCTTCTGCCACCACTTCAGGACTAACCAATATACGCGGGTTATCAGTAAAAAGTGTTTTTATGTATGTACTTTCCCAGCCTAATCGAGAAGGATGTTTATAGACTCTCAATTTAGGGTTACGGGGAATAAGTTCATTGAGGAAAACATTACCATAATTACTAAGTAGTGCCAAAAGGTAATTTTGGGCAAAAATTACAAAAGATGGTCGAGACATAGACAATTTTTCCCAAATATTTTTTCTAATCTGTTCTACATTTAATTAGCCATATTTTATCATAAATACCTATTAGCTATTACATACTACCTATATCTTCAACATAAGTAAGATTAAGACCCGATCTAACTTTTGGTTTTTTCATCTTTCTCTGGTAAGACTATAGGACTCCTATTTAATGATTTGCCAAGATTCTGTACACAAGAGGTCGTCAAAAGTAAGGGGTTTAGCAATCCTAAACCCTGACATAGATCATGAAACATCTGGTAAAAATTATCATAGGGACAATTCATGAATTATCCCTACAGGGGTTTCGTGGTTATACACATTTCATGACCACAAAATGTCTATTACCCAAGGAGGTATTTAAGTGCTAGGTAAATTTTTAGCGATTACGGGTTCAATGATCATATCCATTGCACCCATACCTAAAGCTACAGCCCAGACACCGAATAATTTACCAGAAATACCAGAAAGTTTACATAAAACTACATTTACTAAAACAACATTAACTCAACCACAACAAGAAAAAGAAAATCAATTTTTAGAACAATTGGCGATCGCCTCTGGTACTACCATCGCTATGGTAATCATGAGTTGGGGAGTTCGTCGTTTCCAAAAACGTTTAAGTAATAATTTCCTCAAAGTCTCTGACTCTGATTCCTCAGAAGATCAACCCATCACTACATTACTAAATAAACAGCAAGAGCGACATCTTCAAGAAGTTAAAACCCGACTATTTCAACTTGCACAAGCTGGAATTTGGGTCAGTGGTAGTTTAATTATTTTAGGACTATTTCCTGCTACCCAAGCCCTACAAATTGGGATTCTCACCATTGCCAAAATTCCCATTAAATTAATAGTTGTTGGTGTGGGAACATATCTAATAGTAAGGTTTACCTATGCCATTATAGATCATTTTACTTCTACTATCATCAGTGGTGGAGCATTACTAACTCCAGAAACTTCCGAACGTTTGCAATTGAGAATATCCACATTTTCTGGGGTTACTAAAAGTATCACTATCATTATTTGGGTAGGTGCAGGAATCCTAATGTCCTTAATTGCTTTGGGAATAAATATTGTTCCTCTTTTAGCTGGTGCTGGTTTAATTGGTGTGGCTGTATCTTTGGCTTCTCAGAACTTAATTAAAGATGCCATTAATGGCTTTTTGATTATTCTTGAAGATCAATATGCTTTGGGTGATGTGATTACCGTGGGAAATGTGGGTGGTTTAGTGGAAAATCTCAATTTGCGAATGACTCAAATACGGGATGCAGAAGGAAGATTAATTACAATTCCTAACAGCGAAATTAAAGTTGTAGCTAATCTTTCTAGTCGCTGGTCTCGTGCTGATTTAATTATTCCAGTTTCTTATCAAACTGATATTGATAAGGCTTTGAAATTAATTGAAAATGTCGCTATCCAGATGAATCAAGAACCTCAATGGAAACGACAAATTATTGAAACCCCCAGTATTTTGGGAATTGATAATTTTGGCGATCGCGGGATGATGATTCGTGTTTGGATCAAAACCCAACCCCTCAAACAATGGGATGTAGCGCGAGAATATCGTCGTCGTCTGAAAATTGCTTTTGATGAAGTTGGAATTAATATTCCCGTACCTCAACAATCAATCTGGGTTAATGATGTTCAGTTATTGAGTTATCAAGAAAATGGTTCATCTTTGCATTAAGCAGATATTTGACTGACTTAAAATGTGATTCAAACCCTGTTCTGGTGTAGCGGTAATTCATGAATTGCCGCTACTTTCGTTATTTTTTGCATAAGTCCTGGATAAGTCATGGGTTTTTCGCTATTCTCTTGCAAATTTAGTATAAATGTACTATGATAAATTCATCGTGTCCGACCTGTAAACAATATCTGGAAGATGGATTCAAGGGTATTACAAGGGTATTACTATGATGAAGCACTATATTCTCAATCTTAATCCAACTGCCAAGCATGAATGGGATCGTTGTATTTTACGTGATCCTCTGACCGCAAAACGTCCAGACATAGCAAAATTAATTGCTGAAGCGGTAGGTGCGGATACGGGTAGTTATTTAGTCAGTGTCAATATTGAAGTTACAGTTTTGGAGGAAGCAGCATTACCTCAAGCTGAACAACTTTCCCTTCCCCTTCCAGAAGTGAGTATTTCTTCGCCAATGCGGGAAGCAGCGTAATTAAAAGTTAATTAAACAGTCCTGGGTTGGGTAGACATCAGGAAACCCAACACCTACAATTATAGGATTTTTCTAAAAAATAGCAAAAATACCCAAGTAGATTATACATATAATCATAGCACAAAAAGTAAATAAGGATTAATCAATCCTGAAAAAACGTATTTGCGTTGAATTATTGACAACATTCTCAATAATCTTGAGAATAAAGGCTGATTATTGTCAACAAGGCGCAATTGATCTATTTTAGCAAAATCAATATTTAAAAAACTTATATTTAGCTAATATCCCCGACTTCTCTAATATTTAATCTTCATCAACCAGAGATATAAAATAGAAGTCGGGGATCTGATCACCTTTTTAACAATTCTTGAATTTGCTGATTAATAATATTCACATCAAACTTTTGACTAGCAATAATTCTAGCATAATTAGCGATATTTTGCATCAAGTCTTTTTCCTGATCACAATGATTAATTACCTGTGCTAATTCTTGGGGGTTATTTGGTGTGATTAAAAAACCATTTATCCCATCTTCAACTAATTCTATTGCACCCCCAGCTTTAGCAGCAACCACAGGTTTACCGCATAGCATCGCTTCCACAATAACTCTACCAAAAGGTTCAGGTGCAATTGATGTATGTGCCACTAAATCACAAGCTGACATTAATTGGGGAATATCATCACGAAAACCTAAAAATTTAACTCGGTTTTCTAAATTTAAAGCTTTTACTTGATGGTGTAATTCTTGTACATATTCATCCTCACCAAATAAAGCATCACCGACCAAAATAACATTAACATTTTCTGGACATTCTGCCAAAGCATCAATTAAAATATGCTGTCCTTTCCAGGGAGAAAGACGGCTAAAATGTCCCACTACAAATTTATCCTCTAATCCCAAATTTAGCCTTAATTGCCGAGGTTCATTTTCAGAAACTTGATAATTTTTAATAGCAAAACCATTATAGACAACTTCTACAAAATCAGGTTTCCCACCAGCTTGGATAAATGCAGTTTTACTAGCTTGAGAATTAGCAATTACTAAAGATGCAAAGCGATTAATTAAAGTAATAGCAACCCGGAGATTAGTGTTACTAAAATGTTCTAAAGATAGAATATCGTGTAAATGATAAACCAAAGGACGACGAGAGAGAAAACTTGCTATTGCACCGACAACTAAAGCTTTTTGAGTATTAGCGTAAATTAAATCATATTCCCTAGCGCGTGTCACGACTTTATTAATTAAAGGTGTGAGTTTTCCTAAACTAGCTAATGCTGTAAATAAACTACTTTGTTTTTTAACTTTAATAGCTTGAGTTGCTAAAACTTCCACAGGAATATGATTAATTTCCAGTAACTTTCTAAAATCACCATCTGCAAATAAACCAACCAAAGAATTATTAGCAAAGGGTTTAGCAATATCTAATAAACATAACTCAGCACCACCCGGTTTACCACTTTGATCTAAAAACAAAATCTTCATTATTATCTACCTTTATCTGCGTTTAATTTATCAATTTTGATCAGCTAAAATAACTTGTCTTACTTGTTGAGAAATATGATTCCAATCATAATTTTGTACTGCATAATTACGACATTCTTCTCTAGAAGGTAAAATGATTTTTCTTAACATTGCTTGTTCTAATTTATCAGCAATGCTATCAACAGTAATAGAATCAGTAATTAAATCTGGTGCAAAACCCTGTAAAATTTCCGGCATTCCCCCTACAGGTGTGCATAAAACTGGAGTACCACAGGCTAAAGATTCCACAATTGCTAATCCAAAACCTTCAAAAGACTGACTGGGCATTACTGTTAAATTAGCAGCTTGGTAAGCAATTGGTAACTGTTCATCAGGTAAAAAACCTAAGAATTTAACATTGTTTTCTAGTCCAAGTTCTATCACCTGTTGTTGTAGTAAATTTTGAATATGTCCACGTCCAGCAATAGCTAACCAAATATCAGGAATTGTGGGTTTAATTATGGCTAGTGCTTGTAATAACTTATCAATTCCCATGCGATAAACTAGACGACGGGAGGTAAATAATATTGGTCGATCAGTTGGCCAACCTAGTTGTTTTCTGGCTGTGAGACGAGATAAATTATATTGAAAGTGATTGATGTCTACTCCACCGGGGATAATGTGAATTTTATGCCAGGGAACTTGATATTGTTGATGTAAAATATTACCAAAAGCTTGGCTGAGAACAATGAAGCGATCGCAGCGATTATAGGTATTTTTTTCTATTAATTGCTTCTTCATCCAAATACTTAGTTTTTTATTTACTTCTTCTTCCTTACTTTCCGAAGCCCAAGGACCATGAAAATTAAAAGTAATTGGTACTTCTTTCGGTAAAAGATCCAAAATCGGAAAGCTATATAATGCGAAATGTAGATTAATTGCATCAGGTTGATCTAATCTAGTTTTTTGGAAGTTAGTCCGAATGGACCATAATCTTTTCCAAATTTGACTATCTGGAGATGCTAAATTATTTAACTGAATATTTGACTGAATGGGTGTATTTTTTGCATCAGGTAAACCTACACCACATAATTCTATTCGGTCTTTATTTAGAGCTAATTTTTGAGTTAGTTCATAAATATACCTTTCTAATCCTCCCGGTGTTTTGGGAAACCAACCTGTTCCCAATGTGAGGATAGACGCAGAAGCTAATTCCTGAGTTTTTGTCATACCTTCCACCTAATTATCTCCTTAACTTCCTCACACGATGAAACTTATTTAATAGGTAAGTCTGAAACGATACAGTTAATGCTCACAATCATCAATTAACAAACCTTTAGTTTAATCCGGTTAAAAATTTGTAAATCAGGTAGTTTTTGAATAAATTATTTTTATATATTGAGTTTACTGAGTACAGGGAGTCTTGGGATTTTGTACTTAGTAAAAGTATTACTGTGATTATTAATATCATTGATATCATTAATATCTATTAAATCCGCACCTTTGATAATTAAATATTTTCTCAAGCTTTGTATCTATCTACAGAATTAGGCTTTGATGAATCCTGTATTATAATTAACAAGTTCCGAGGGGAAGATAAATTATTTTTCTGAAAAAGAATAATATTGGCAGATGAGAAAATATAAAAAATATATTTTTTTGATAAAGTTCTGATGAAATTACCTAAAATGCAACATTTATTTGTTAGTTTATTGATGTTTAGTACCAATGATGTTTCTGTGCCTTTTCTCCGCTACGTTTTCGCTACGGTTTTTAGAAAAGGAACAAGATATCAAAAAGCAAAAGCATAATTTAGCAACTCATTTTTGCCAATATGCAGCCATAGCAATTTTATGAAAAACAGATTCACTTCACAAATTCAAAAAAATCAACAACAGCTAATTCAAGTTATCAATAATGTAGTTAGGAGTAGGTACTGGCGACAAAATATAGCTGTCAAAATTTTACTGTC
Organism: Sphaerospermopsis sp. FACHB-1094; assembly: GCF_014696195.1. Lineage (NCBI taxonomy): Bacteria > Bacillati > Cyanobacteriota > Cyanophyceae > Nostocales > Aphanizomenonaceae > Sphaerospermopsis > Sphaerospermopsis sp. FACHB-1094. Next base: position 9,644 of record NZ_JACJPT010000046.1, read on the forward strand.
TGTCACTTGTAGCTTAATTGTCATCTTTGCGGGAATGACAATGGAAAAAGCCACAACTCAAACAGCTACAGCACCAGTATTTACTTATCAAACATCTTGGCTTGGTAATACTATTGGTAAGGGAGAACTAAGGGTACAAAACTATATAGAGGCGATGTATGTTACAGGAAATGGACTAATTTATACTAACAGCATTTGGGATGAAGCTGGCATGGAAGCAGCTATCTATAAAGATGGTAAAGTCATAGGTTTCCTAAAAGACTTGCATGGTTGGTATCGTCTGGGTGGGAAAGCGGTTACAGCCAATAGCAAATATATTTATGTTGCTATGAGACAGGGAGGAATGAGTAGTCAAAAAGAAGGTTATCCTTCTGAGGGTAAAACTTGGTACTGTGTGAGACGCTATGATTTAACGGGAAAACCTGCACCTTTTCCTGGGGGAAATGGCTGGGATAAAAGTATGTTAATTATCAGTGACAAAAGCGAAGTTACTGGTTTAGCAATTGTAGGTAATAAGTTATTTGTGAGTAATGCTGATGCCAACATTGTGCGTATTTTCAATACAGAAACAATGCAGGAAACGGGAAAATTTACTGTTAATAATCCCGGAGGAATAGCCGTTGATCCACGGGGAACTTTATGGATTATTCAAAATAAAAAAGGTAATACACCAGGGAAAATAGTTCATTATGACCAAACTGGTAAGAAATTACCCCAACAAATTGTAGATGTTGTTGATCCTACAGCGATCGCCATTTATAAACAAGATAGAATATTAGTAGCTGAAAATGGCATCCGGCAACAGGTACTCATTTACAACATCAAAAACCAACCTGTCCAGGTAGGAACTTTCGGAACTAAAAATGGAATTTATAGTGGTGTTCCTGGAGAAGTTCAAGACTTAAAACTTTATGGTATTACAGGCGTTGGTGCAGATAGTGCCGGCAATTTCTATATCAACAATAATGGCTTTAATAATTCAGGAACAGATTTAAGAAAATTCTCCCCATCGGGAAAACTGCAATGGCAATTACTTGGTTTAATCTTTGTTGATAATGCCGATACAGATCCTAAAAGTGATGGTGTTAATCTTTTCACCAAACAAGAAGAATATTGGATGGATTACAGTAAACCAGCAGGTAAACAGTGGACATATAAAGCTTATACTTTAAATCCTTTCAAATATCCTCAAGATCCGCGTCTACATACATCCCCAGATGCTCCTATTTTCCGTCGCATTCAAGGAAAGCCTTTTTTATTTCTGACACATATGTTCGGAAGTATGGTGCAAATTTATCGTTTTGATCCAAAAACAGATGGTGAAATTGCTATTCCCGCGGGAATGTTTGTGGGAACTAATGATCAAGGTAAATCTATAAACGGTAATTGGCCTCCGTATCAACCAGCCAAAGGAGAATGGATCTGGCGAGATAAAAATGGTAATGGTGCATTTGATCAAAATGAATATGACAACAGTGAAGATTATCCCTACATAGGAGGTTGGTGGGTAGATACTAAAGGTGATATGTGGAAAACTTTGCGAACGGAAGATGGTATTCGCCATTATCCTTTACAGGGATTAGATAGTCAAGGAAATCCGATTTATACCTATCGTTCCATGCAAAAGGAAAAGACTCCTAGCTTCTTTAAAGATTTGCGAAGAATTGAATATTTTCCCGAAACAGATACGATGTATTTGTCAGGTTTTACTGTTGAACATCCTGCTATTGGTGATGATTCGGGAGTTGTCGGGTCAGAAATTGCCCGATTTGATAATTGGAGTAAAGGAAATCGCACTCCTAAATGGCGAAGTGTCATTCCTTATGACACCACTGGTAAACGAGAAATTGCTACCGCCGCTATGAGTGTAGCAGGAGATTATGTATTTACAGTGACATCTAAAACTGCGGAGGTTAATATCTATAATGCCACTACAGGCAAACTTGTAAAAAAATTTAGTCCAGGTTCAGAAGTTGGTGGAGAAAGTGGTTGGGTGGATATTCCCCACGGTATCCGCGCTTTTCGTCGTCGTAATGGTGAATATTTAGTGTTTGTGGAAGAAAATTGGAAAGGAAAAGTGATTATTTATCGTTTACCAATTTCCTAAAAATTAGGTTATCCAACTTATTGGATTTGGATTAAGTGTAAAAATCCAGCATTTAGGATTAAGTATGGGTTTAGCAATGCTAAACCCGTACATGAGTCAGAATATTTGCTCATTTGCCATCCAATAATGATTGTTAATGTGAACAAATAAAATTTTTTGGTGTGCTGATTCATGTACAATTTAATCTTCATAATCATAGAACAAATTTACAAAATCAATAAATCTAGCTGTTTTTATTTAAATATGATGATAATTAAGGCTTTGTACTTGTCCTTAATTTTCATAGGTTGAGACTCTGTTTAGAGAATAAATTAATAGAAGTAGAGGAAGTAAAAAAATATGCTAAAAACAACCTTGATGGAATTACAAAAATTAATTCCCAGCAATTTATTAAATACAGTCCAATATATTCATGCTAGTTTACTTGCAAAATTTATTTTAGGTTGGGGAAGTGAACAGTTTCAATTTAGTGAAGCTTCTGCAATGGTTTTTTCTCCCCATCAAGATGATGAAACTTTAGGTTGTGGTGGGATGATCGCTCGCAAACGGGAACAAGGAATAAAAGTAGCCGTCACTTTTTTAACCGATGGACGTGGTTCCCATGGTACAGATACAAATATTCAAAATCAAATTATTCAAATTCGTAACCAAGAGTCTTTAGAAGCATTAAGTATTTTGGGTATTTCTCCTTCAGAAATTCACTTTTTGAATAAAAAAGATGGCAGTTTACCAGATTTAAATCCTGAAGAAAAACAACAAACCATTGCACAGATTTCCGAACTGTTAAAACGTTATCAACCAGGAGAAGTTTATGTTCCTCACCGTAAAGATTGTCATAGAGATCATGAAGCTACATATTACTTGGTAAAAGAGGCGATCGCCCAGAGTGGAATTAAAGTCCAACTCCTACAATATCCTATTTGGGTATTTTGGAGAGCGCCCTTATTTATCCTCTTAAAATTCAATGATATTAAGTCAGCGTATCGCTTATCAATTACCTCAGTACAAGAAAAGAAAAAAAGAGCGATCGCTGCCTATCCTTCCCAAATGCAAACCCTACCACCAGGCTTTATCAAACGATTTTTATCTTCAGAAGAAATCTTCTTTCATAATTAATTCTCATGTATTGAATCAAAAGCTCAAAGCTAAAATATCAACATCTTTTGCCTGGTGAAATTTCTATTAACAACAATTGCCGTGGAGAACAAATAAATGCGTATCCTACACATTACGAACCATGTCCAAAAAATCGGTAACGGAATTGTCAATGTCGCAGTAGACTTAGCTTGTTTACAATCAAAACAAGGTTTTAAAGTTGCTGTTGCTTCAGCAGGTGGAGAATACGAAAAATTATTAGCAAATCATGGAATTGAGCATTTTCAACTCAATCAATCACGTACACCATTAAACATCATTAAAGCAGCTTGGCGTTATCGAGAAATTATCAAAGAATTTCAACCAGATATTGTTCATGCCCACATGATGACAGGAGTTGTACTAGCAGGAATTTTGAGAAATAATCATGAATATAGTTTAGTTTCCACTGTACATAATGAATTTCAACGTAGTGCAGTATTAATGGGATTAGCAGATCGGGTAATTGCAGTTAGTCATGCAGTAGCTGATTCTATGATCCGCCGTGGTATTCCTGCCGAAAAATTACGAGTAGTTGCTAACGGCACTTTAGGCAGTCCTCGACATAGAAAAATCCAAGATTATCAACCCATAAAACTACATCATCCAGCCATAACCACAGTAGCAGGAATGTATACTAGAAAAGGTATTGGTGAGTTAATTGCAGCCTTTCAAACTATTGCTAAAGATTTTCCTCAAGCCCATCTTTATTTAGTAGGAGATGGACCAGACCGTGCTATATTTGAGAGCATGGTTAAAAACTGCGGTAAACTACGCAAACGTATTCATTTTGAAGGTTTCCAACCAGAACCCCAACGATATATGTTATCCACAGATATCTTTGTTCTCGCCTCACACTGTGAATCATTTGGTTTAGTTTTAACAGAAGCACGAGAAGCCGGTTGTGCCATTGTCGCTAGTGATGTAGATGGCATTCCTGAAACTTTAGATCATCGTCAAGCTGGTATTCTTATTCCACCCAAAGATAGCCAAACATTGGCTAATACCTTAGCGCAATTACTCAAAGATCCTCAACAATTACAAAGCTGGAAATTACGCGCCCAGCAAAATCTAGAAAGATTTAGTACCATGCGAGTAAGTGAGGAAACATTGGCTGTATACCGTGAGTTAACTAGAAAATATGCCGTCATCAACCCAATACAAATGAGAGAATTAGTAGTAGGTAAATAGTCATTAGTCATCAATATCCATTCATCTACCTTACCTATTCTCTATTTATTGCTATATATTAATCACTTCCTTTTGACTAAAATACATGGCAATTCCTTTTTCATAATAAGCAGCTTCATTGATAAAGAGAGGATACACAATAGACTCTCCCTCATAGAGAATTTCTTCATCTTCAAAAGTGAGAAAAATTGGATCACCAGGATGGAGAGGTTGATAATCTCTAAATTGAAGTTGGGGATGAATCATCGCTTTAATTTCCCCATCTTCATTTCTAGGATAATCAACCGCACCAATAGATTGATAAAGTGTCAGCGTGTTGTTATGTTGGGGAATTTTCCCTTGGTTACATCCTTCAAAATAGTCCAACACAGCATAAATAAGTTGTTCTGTTTTTTGAAACAATTCCGCATTTAAAATACCTTGAGCGACAGCACCAACTTCTATAGCTAAACCTAATTCACTTAAAGAACGGAGAAAACCACTATTTCTAGGTTGTTGATGACTATAAACTTTTACCAAAGGATTAATTGCACTCAGATGAGCCGCCAAACGTAATAATAGGGGGTGCATATTACCTAAAATAATACATAATCCCATGTTGGCTGTAGTCGTATGTAAATCAATAATTGCATTTACACAATCTTGGTTTTGTGGTTGCAAAATTGCTTGAATTTCCCTAGCCCTTAATTCTTCATAAATAGAAATTTTGTCATCAGGTAAATTGTCTCCAGTAAAGCAACGATTTAAATCTTTATCAATGTATCTGCTTACACTGGCAATAGCTTTAGGATTACCGAATAATGACAAAGTTTCAAAACTTGATCTCTGAATTAAATCTGGATATTTATGGAACTTTTTGATTAAATAAACTCCAATTAATTCATTACCGTGACTGCCTCCAACAATTGCCACACGATTGATTTGATTCATAATTACCTCATCTATAAAAACCTGACAATAAAAGAAGGCAGAAAATTTCTGCCAGCCCCAATTTATTGTACAAGTTGGTTAAGCCTTCCAACTCACTGGCTGGGTTATACAACAAGTAAAGCCTGCGGAGGCAGGCTATAGAAAAAATATAGTTTAATTACAGCAGTTTTCAGGTAAATGAACCACAAAACAAAGATAACCTTAGTTAGTACCCAGTCTGTTTGGAATTTTTTTGGCAATAGTTGGCATTTGAGAGCGAATCACATTGATCACATTTTGGGCATAACGCTGAGTAGAGAATTGTAAAGCACGTTGCCGCGCTGCTACTGCCGAACTCTGAGCAAATTCTGGGTTGTCAAGATAGCGAAGAATAGCTTGTGATAGGGCATCTGCATCTTCATAAGGTGTGAGTAGTCCATTTACAGCTTCGGTAATAATCTCTCTTGGACCTCCAGCATCACCAGCAATAACTGGTTTACCCAATGCCATCGCTTCAATAATGACAATTCCAAAAGGTTCTTTATCAGAGGCATGAACAAATATATCCATTGCCTGTACCCACTCTGGGACATTGCGCTGTAACCCTGCCATAATTATGCGATCGCTCAATCCCAAATCTGTAATTTGTTGTTTGACAAAATCCTCATATTCTGCTTCTAAATCGTGTTTACCACCGACGATCACACAATGGGCATCGGGATATTTTGCCAAAACCTTGGGCATTGCTGCTATCAAAACGTGCATTCCCTTCCAACGTTGTAAGCGTCCGACAATACCAATCAACGGACCATGCAAAGGTAAACCCAGTTTTTGCCTTGCTTGTGCTGGAGTTGGCAAAATTGCCGGATCAAACCGATCTAAAGCTACACCAGGATACACCAAAGGAGTTGGTCTGTGAGGCCAAATTTGAGACTGTGCTTTTTGCCCATCTTGGGAGAGAGTAATAATTGCCTGGGCTGGTATTAAAGTAGCAAGACGCACCAACCAAGTTTGATCATAAGGGACTTCTAATTGATACCACACAGCAGGTAAACCCACCAGCATTGCTGCCAAACCGCCAGAGATATGGGTGATCCACATCCAATTGAGGATCATATCTACACCTTCACGGCGGGCGATCGCTGCTATGCGGAAAATTGTAGCAATCACGCGGTGGACTTGACGCAAACGACCAATTTTTATCACTCGCGTATCAATGCCCAAGTTTCTCACCTGCTCAACCATTGGTCCATCTTCTAAAAAGATAGCCAACCATTCCACATCAGCATTACGTCCTTGTTGTAGCAAATCCCAAAACATCATTTCACCGCCGCCTCTTTGCTCGGCCAACGGCATAACAACTAATACTTTCATAATTGATTTAAACCTTCATTCCTTGATGTTGATAATATTTGTGTGCTGCCATAGCCAAGGCAAAAAATCCCCAAAGAATCATCCCTGCTATACCCAGCATTGCACTACCAATAATTACCTGAGCGCAAGAACTTATTCCAATAGCACGAGCCGCATTCACAAAACTATCAAAACGAGCTACATTAGATTGGCTGACACTGGAAATCATTAAGATTAACCCACCGACATAAGGAACAGCACCAAACCAACCCAAAGTGAAAAACATATCTAAAATGCCACTATCAATGACAACAGCTTCTATTTGACCAGTCTTTTCATTCACCTTCCAGATATTGCCTAACCCGTTGCCCAAAACATTAGACAGAGCTAGATTAAGATTCCTTTCATAAGTTGCTGACCTATCATTAAAACTACTATCTTTTTCCAAATTAGAAAAAGTCTCCATTCGAGTAGTAATAACTTTAGAAATTGGCTCAATGGTAGTCAAGGGAATAACACATATTGCCATCACTAAAATGATTGTCATCAGGCGCATTTGAATTTTGACTTTGGCTGAACCCATAATCATAATTACCCCTAATAACCAACCACCCCAGTTAGTACGTGCCTGTGTCAGCAAAAACGACAAATAACCAACAGATGAAGCTGGCAAAATTAAAGCCCCAGAACTGGTAAATAACAATAGCAAACCAGTCTGCATAACAGCCGCATAAGGACCAACGGAGTGTAATGTACTCCAAACGCGCATTCCAAAAGGAACAGGATCTCCTGTACTGGTAAACATTTTTGATTCTATTAGCCAGTATCTGTCCCATTCAGGAGCGACGACAAATTGATAGATTCCATAAGCTCCTGTGATTAAAACACACCATAAAAATACCCGCTGAATGTGTTGACGATAACTAGGATAATCTCGCCAATTCATAAATAAATGAAATGCAAAAAGAATGGGACTTAACCAGTCTAAAAGTCCGCGGATAACTGGAACTGGTTGATTAAAAATTAATCCCACTAAAAAACCGTAGATCACCCCGATAAAACCTAAAACAAAAGGTAAGCCTCCTTGACGAATAGCACTAGGTAAGTGTTTCAACAAGGTGGCGATAGTGACAAATACCACTACATAAGGTGCAAGCATCATTTGCCGGGTGGGGTCCCAACCAATTCGATAGTCAACTAAACGAGTTAGGAAGGGTGTGAGAAACCAAATCCACCAAGTAAAACCAATGTAAAGAATGGGATGACGCAAGTATAAAAATACAGCAACTACGAAGGAAGAGGCGGGAAAAACTAAGCGTAATAAACTAGCAGCACCGCCAAAATAGCAAGTTGCTGTGAGCAAGATAAAGCCAGCAATGACTATCCAAGCTTGTGCTGATCTTTTTTCTGGAGAATAATTGGTTTGTAAAAAACTATTGAAAAGAATCTGTTTGGAAATCACTTTTTTGGTAATGGGTAATAGGTGATTGGGAAAAATTACGAATTACAAATTATCAATTATCAATTATCAATTATCAATTATCAATTTATTACTTTGCCATGCTTGCCAACGTCCCCGCAAAGAGGCTTGTAATTTTTTAGTGGCAATTGTGCCTTGACTGGGTAAAAATCTCAACCATTGTAATATTCCTAAACTATCCCTTGTCCCTATGAATACTGCCCAAAATAAAAAGATAATTCGGCGTAAAAGTGGTAAATGTTCTAATAAAACTAGGGTTTCATTATGAACTAAGTTAGTAAAGGCAATTTCATTAAAGTTTTCCCGCTGATCTTCATCAAAACGTTGGGCAGGATAGTGATCTACGGCAACGCTAGGATCATAAATAATTTTCCAACCTGCACGTTTGAGAGCTAGAGTAAATGCCATTTCAAAATGTACCTGTGCGCCAGTTCCTCGCATCCGTTGATCAAATCTTAATTTCCCCATTGCTTGGGTGCGAAAACTCATATTCACACCTTTAAGGACATCAACTTCACGAGGTTTTCCTACTCCTAAATGATGGTTGCCAATGACTCGCCCAAACCACTGTACACGCCCTACTCTTGAAGAAGAACCGTTTTCTATTTTCTCGCCTTGGTGTATCCAGTCACGTCCGCCCACTGCACCTATGCAACCATCGCTGTCAAAATGGGCAGTGATTTTTTCTAGCCAGTCAGGATGGGGAGCAGCATCATCATCAGTAATGGAAACTATGTCTCCGTTTACTGCTGTCAGTCCGGTGTTGAGAGCAGCTACTACTCCCGGTTGTGTAACTGTGACAATTTGCAATGGTAGGTTGTGGGGCGGAAATTCGCCCAGGAATTGCCATGTTTCCGTATCTGTATCCCGGACTACGACAATTACTTGATCAAATGGCTTAGTTTGGGCTTGCAGTGCGGTAAGGCAGCGTGATAAGTCCTGCGGACGGCGATAGGTGGGGATGAGAACTGTGTTCCTCATTTTGCATTAACTCTGTAAATAAGTCTAAATAGGTTTGTGCCATTATTGTCCAGCTATGTTGTTCAGCAATGGTGCGAGCAGCTTTACCCATTTGTTGGCGCAGTATATTATCTGTTAATAACAATAGGGCGGCAGATAAAGCATTTATGTCATCTGTATCCGGTAAAATAATTCCTGCTTCTGGTGTGACTAATTCTGCACCTCCTGTAGCCGTGGCAGTGATCACAGGTAAGCCGGAAGCCATTGCTTCTAATAAAACCAGACTGCAAGCTTCATATCGGGAAGGAAAAACAAAAAAATCTACAGCCCGCATAATTTCGGCTATATCCCGTCGATATCCCAAAAAATGCACTCTTTCACTGATGCCTAAACTATTTGCTAATTCTGGAAAGGGACTACCTTCTGTTTTTCCTACTACTGCTAAATGTAAATTGGGGACTTTTACTAAGGCTTGCAGAATTGAATCTAAGTTTTTTCTAGTTGTGCGAATATCTCCAGCAAATAAAGCTAAATTGACATTTTCCGGTAAACCTAATTTTTGCCGAGAAGTCACACCGGGAGAAAATTCTGTTAAATCAACTCCATTCACAATAACCCGAATTTTATCACAGGGTACACCAATATTTACTAATTCATCAGCCACTTTTCCAGATACAGCAATTACAACTTTACTTTCTCGAAATGCCTGTTTTTCAGCAGAGGCATTAATGGCAGTATATAGCCATTGATATAAACCATATACATCTTGACGATGACGGGAAATATGTACAGGCGATCGCCACCAAGAATTATGGACAAAATGTACTGCATTTACATCACTCGCACCTTTAGTAATTGCACCATTAACTTTAATTAAATCTACTTCATGGCGATGTTTACGTAACCAAGCACCACTTTTTTGAGCAAAGATAAAATTGCGAATAAATTCAGTAGGATATCCGTTGACAGGAATTTTAATCCAATTTACCCGGCTATTTTCTGCTAGTTCGGGTGAGATTTCACTGGCTAATAATGTCAAATGATGACCACGACGAATGGCTTCTAGAGCAACTTCATAATTTACTCTGCCCTGACCATCACCTTTTTGAATTTTATGGGTAACAATGCAAAGTTTCACTAATAACCTCTCTAGTTAATTAAATGTTTATTAAACACCCAGTAATTTCTGCGTGAATTTGGGATGTGTAAAACTGAGAGTCAGAGCTATTAAAGTTCGCAAGTTAAATTTTTGTTTCTGTAATGCTTGCCAAAAATAAGAACGTGCTGCTGTGGTTTGTTGATCTAGCATCAAGCCAATTCCTAAAGTTGTATGTGCTTCTAACCAGAGCTTTCTAAAATGTGAATTAAACTGTTGCAAATGCTTATCTTCCATAAAGGTTTGGTAACAGAAAATTTCACTTTTAGCTTTACGAATTTTTGCCGGGATATTCCGTCTACCACTGAGCATAGTATCTGTTTGCTCATGGGCGCGATATCGTGTTAATTTTTCTGGATCATAAAAAACTCCATATCCTGATATACAACATAAGTAAGTTAAATATAAATCCCACATTCCCCCAACTTCTGAGGGAATCATATCCCAATTAATTAAATTATTGCGAATTACAGCAGCAGCAGCAGTAGCTATACTTTTATCAACTAAGCCAATTTGGATAAAATGTTTGTGAATTCCCGGTGTGATTTGATCTCGTTTATAAGCTCGTGAATTTTCTTCAGTCCCAGGGTAATTAATCTGTCCTTGACCATCAATAATATATTGGTCACAAAAAGCCAAAATCAAATGAGGATTAGTTTCTAGATGTGGTACAAGTTTAGCTAGAAAATCTTGATGCCACATATCATCATCATGGAGACTAGCGACATATTTACCTTGTGCCATTTTAAAGGCATTCATTTGATTATTGAGCATTCCCACATTTTCTGGATGTCGCCAAAATCTGATCCGTGGGTCACAAAAAGATGCCACTAAATTTTCAGGATTTTCAGGACTACAATTATCAGAAACAATAATTTCAATGTTTTGATAAGTTTGGTTAACGGCGCTAGTAATTGCTTGTTTGAGGTATTCTGGGCGATTATAAGTAGGGATAATCACGCTAACCAGAGGTTCTGATATTTGAGTATTTATAGTCATAATTCAGGTTAGTTATTTTTTCTTTTCTGCTAGTTTTTAAGCTAAAGTCAGCGATAGTTTTGGCGTAAATTGTTTCTAATCTCTGAATGTGAAGATCCAGAGTAAATTCTTGTTGAAACCAAGCTTGTCCTTGTTCGCCCATGCCTCGACTTTGATGGTAATTTGTAGCTAGTTGGTTGATGGCATCTGCTAATTTTCGTGTATCATTAGCTGGTACAAGGATTCCTGTTTTCCCATCTTGCACATATTCAGGAATTCCACCCACAGCACTAGCAATTATTGGACGATAATGGGCATAAGCTTCTAAAGTGACTAAGCCGGCAGGTTCAGGCCAGAGACTAGGAAAAACTACAGCCAAACACTGCTGATAAAGTGTTTTAAGCTCTTCTTTATTACACCAACCATGCCAAGTAATACGATTACTTAAACCCATTTTATGGGCTAATTTTTCCATCTTACTTTTGATCCAACCTTCACCTGCAATATCAAGATGAATTTGCGAATGAGTTTTGGCTAAAGCTTTCACTAACCATTCAATTCCTTTATCGGGGACAATGCGACCCACAAACAAAATGCGCTGATTTTGATGAATTTCTTGAGTTAAAGATGCTGTAGGATATGTAGGCTGTTGGACACCGCAGTGAAGTGTAATTACTTGGTCGGGTGATAAACCATTATTAATAATTTGCTCTCGTACATAATTACTATTAGCAATTACAGGAATGTTGATTTTTTTGGCAGTGCTAAGAAAATTATAGCTATTCCGCAAATTCTCAAATATTCTTTGTGGTCTGCGACTACCACAACCATCTACTAAATGTCCCCAAGTACAACCTAATGGGTGCATATTGCGATCGCATTGTTTTTGGCGATCGGCTAAATATTTTGTACCACTGGGACAATAAGTACAATGATTATGCAGTGTAAATACTGCTGGACATTCCCCAGTCAATTCTAATAATAATTCTGGATCATGAAGGTGGAGTAACTTACATTGACTTTGATCTAAATTCTTAACAGAATTAATATGGGTCTTCATCACTCCATTCATAGGAAAATTGATCAAGGAAGATATGTAAGTTTCCATCCCCCCATTTCCCCTGATATCAACACCAGAACAGTGATATATTGTTTCTTGAGAAATTATGTTTTCATTTATGGTTAACATTATTTTCTCTATTTTCTCCTTTTTAGTTGAAAATCGCTGTAATTAAATCTTGCTTTAAGAAAATTTCCCTTAATTGATGTTGATAAAGTGCCTGATTATATTGTTGTGAATTTATCCTCGCAACTTTTCCCATTTCTCTTCTTTTGGATTCATTTTCTGCTAAAAATTTCAATTGATTAGCCATAGTTTGTACATCTCTAGGAGGAGAAATAAAGCCATTTATGCCATGATTTACCACATCTGCTGCACCACAATTAGAAGTTACAATTACAGGTAATCCACAAGCCATTGCTTCTAGTCCAACCAAACCAAAACCATCTTCTACAGAAGGTAAAACCAAAACCGAAGATTTACCAAAAACTTCAGTAGGATCATCTTGACTAAAATTCCAAAATTCTTGTTTAATATTGGTATGTTTGTTTAAGACTTCTGTCATAAATTGTCTTAATGCACGAGTAGAAGCACCACCAACAATCAATAATTCTGAGTTGGGGATATCAGCTTGTAAAAAAGCCTGAACTAAATAAGGCAATCCTTTTCTGGGTTCAATAGTTCCTACATACAGCACTCGAAAAACTTGATCATTTTTCACAGTATGATGAAATCTCTGAGTGTCAACAAAAGGAGTGAGAACCTTAACTTTTTCTGGTGCGAATCCGGCTTGAATAAATGTTTGTTTAGCAACTTCAGATAAAACGATAATTAAATCTGCTTGTTGACATTCTTCAGCAAATCTCTTGAGCATTTGGGGATGCATGGTTGCTACAGTAGGATCAGATAAAAAATCTAATTCTTGCTGAATTTGCTCCTGCATAAAAGGCAGATAATTATTTAAACAATATAACCAAGCTTTTGCACCTTGAGCTTTAGCTGCTTTAAATGCTAAGTTAGTTTGTCCAGCTACTCCCATAATTAAATCACAGGGGTATGATTTTAATTTTTTACTTACCTGTTGATCAAAATATAAGTCACTTAGCAATACAGCCCAATCATTACGACGACGCAAAATGGGGGTACTTAATAATCTTTTACTCCAAGGAGAATTACCTACAGGATATACAGTAAAATCGGTTTTTGGCACTGTTAACCCACTACAAAATACAGTTAAATCTCCTAGTTTATTTAAACCTAATGCAGCATTCTCTAAACAAACACCTTGTCCACCAGTGCCTAAATTTGTATTACAAGTAAGTGTGATTTTCATAATGGATGATTAAAAGTTGAGGTTGAGCAAACAGCATCGAAAATTTTTAAGTAGTCTTGCACTAGGTTTTGATAACTTAATTCTTTGTGTAAATAACTGCGATCAAACTGTAAAGGAGAGCCGGAAAATTTAGCAGTCGCTATGTGAATAATTACTTCCTTGATAGCCTTTACATCAGTTGGTTCAACTAACCAAACGCCTGGTTTATCTTGTAAATAATTCCAGTTTTCTCCGTAAGGTACTGCTGCTAAAATTGGTCGATCTGTCATTAAATATTCGTAGGTTTTACAAGAAATTCTTCCACCCGGTGTACCATCTGGACGATTTGGTAAAGTTATTAATAATAAATCTGCCTGTCTAGCTAGTTGAATAGCTTGAAAGTGAGGTAATGCTCCAGATACATTTACTACATCTGTAATATTTTGATTCTCTAAAACTTTATCAATTACAAATTCCGGAAAACTATTACCATAGACTGAGAGTTTGATTTTGTTTTTCCATGCTGGGTTTTGAGAGATAACTTCTTTAATAGCCTCACCCACAAACACCGGACTAGAACTACGATGATCAATTTTTGCTCGTTGATAATAACCCCATTCTAACCAAGCTTTATAAAGTTTTTTAGGTAAGGTTTTCTCTTGCGGGCGATGATAGAATTCATACCAGCCATTCATGCCACCTGTATAAACAATATCAAAAGAAAAATTGTCATTTTTAGAGTTAATAGGAGTAGTAAAATCTAATGGATCTGCGCCACAACGAATTAAATGAAACTTTGATTTTTGTGCTTCAGGTTGACGAATTTTTACTAATTCTAAATTGAATTGTGAAACATAAACTACTGCATTTGCTTGTCGTACATAAAAATTTTCTAGCCAACGTTCGAGATAATGATGTAACCAACTGACAGCATAAGGGTGCATATCAGTACAACTCAGTGAATCATCTAAACTAACTACCAAAGGCAACCCTGTGAGAAATTTTAGAGCAACTCCCAATAAACCAGCAGAATAGGGCATCATGATGACAAAAATAGCATCTGGTTTTTGTTGTTTAATTAATTGATATCCTTTAAATAATGCTGGTAAAAACCAAAATATCTCTGGATCTGGCCAAACTAATAATGTTAATATTTTCTCCAATTTTAGCTTTCCTAGCCATGTAATTAAGGCTTGGGGATACCAACTTTTGACATGACAAATATTAGATTTTTCTGATAAGAAACTACCATTCGTACCGGTTAATACATGAATTTGCCAGGTTTTCTGAATTTCGCTTAATATTTTATTAGCCCTATTAGCAATTGGTGTTTTTAAAGGTGGTAAATCATGAGCTATACAAAAAAGTTTTGGCTGATTTTGTGAGTTTTCTACAAAGTTATTTTTGGAATTGGCAGTGTTTCTGCTTTCAGTAAAATTGAAGTTTAGTAATTCTAATAAATAATGATTCATTTCTCCATACTCCCTATACAGTTTCAACAAACAGGCGAACAGCAGGTTAATTTATTTACTATTATCTATCTCCTATTATATGAGATTAAATTTGCTTATTAGCAGTCATTTGATATTGCATTTTGTGATATTGCCAAAGCTTACCTTTTTGTTCTATAAGTTCCTGATATTGACCTTGTTCAACAATTCTTCCCTGTTCTAAAACTACGACTTTATCGGCTTTGGCAATAGTAGAAAGACGGTGAGCGATCGCAATTACAGTTCTACCCACAGCAAGCTTTTCTAATGACTCCTGAATTAATCTCTCAGACACAGAATCTAAAGCACTAGTAGCTTCATCTAAAATCAAAATTTCTGGATTACGTAATAATGCACGAGCAATAGCAAGTCGCTGTCTTTGTCCACCAGATAACCGTACACCTCTATCTCCCAATTCTGTATCAAACCCTTCTGGCATTTCTAAAATAAATTCTTCTGCATTTGCTAGTCGCGCAGCTTCTCGAATTTTTGCCTCTGTTGCTTCTGGTGTACCGTAAGCGATATTATTCCACACAGAAGTATTGAAAATAAAAGTATCCTGGCTAACAACAGCTATCTTGCGACGTAGAGAATTAATTTCAAATTGCCGCACATCAATTTCATTAACATAAATATAGCCTTCGGTAGGATCATAAAAGCGAGGAATTAAATCGGCAACTGTGGTTTTACCAGCACCAGAAGCACCCACTAACGCTGTCATTTTACCTTTTTCAATTGTTAAAGTAATATCATGCAGCACTTGTTGATTGTGACTATAGCCAAAATTTACAGATACTAAATCAATTGATCTTTTCAAACCTGTAAATTCAATTGTCCCGTTTTCAAAGTACGTTTTATCCTCTCGTTTCAACAAGTTTTTAATATTCTCTGCCGAACCTTGAAGAGTGTTAATAAAAGCTCTAGTGCCATTAATATCTTGAATGAATGGTACGAGACGAAACAGTACAAAGAAAAATGTCAGCAAAGAACTAACTTGTAAAGTCCCATTCACCACAAAGCTACTAAAAGCCAAAATAATCATACCTATCAGCACAGTGGTAGCTGCACTTTCGGCAATGGGTTTTACTAATGTCCAAATGAGAATAACTTTAGTTGAACTGCTGACTATTTGATTACTAGCTTTGTAGTAACGCTGACGCTCTAATTCCTGAGTACCAGAAGCATGAACCGTGCGAATACCATTAATAAATTCTATGGCTATTGATGTAAAATTACCATTAGCAACTGAAATACCAAAACTGGATTCTCGCACTCTAGCATTGAGATTTGATAACCCAACAGCTAACAAAGTAAATAACAATATGGCAATTAGCGTCAATTGCCATGAAAGTAAAAGCATTGTCATGAAGTAGACAACAACTGTCAAGCCTCTAGTAAATAAAAATGCTCCCCCGCTAAAACCCTGTCTAATCTTCTCAATTTCTGTCGTAATTGTATTAACTATTTCCCCAGAACGACTGGTACTAAAGTAACTCAGAGAAAAAGATTGCAACTGTTCAAAAATTTGTTTGCGTAACCTGTCTCCAAGATATAATTGACAAAATTCCGTGTATATTTGAGAGAAATAATTGAAAGCAGCACGCATCCACGTACTTAATAAAATCAGACAAGATACACGATATAATCTGCTAATTGCTGAGGTATTAACTCCTAATATCCACTGGTCAAACCAATCTATTCCTATTTGAATGGGTGCAGCATTAGGATTAGTTAAATTTTGCAAAAATGACAGTAAGAAGCCAATACTTATACCTTCAAAAGTTGCTGCTAAAAAGGTAAAGACTAAGGCAAGTATAGTCACCTTACGAAAGTGTTTAAACTCTCGTAAAATTAAATGATTGTCCTGCCAGAATTTAGTGGTTTTCAGAAAATAGCGAAGCGGATTAAAAAAATGAGATTTCATTGATATTATCTAGCAGTATTGATCGATAGCTGATTTAGTTGTTCTGCATTTTCTAAACTTAGGTGGACTGCATCTGTTAAAAGCCAACAACGAGAGCCAATCAAACTCATATCCCCACGCAGTACATTGAATAACTTAGGTAAATTATCCAGACCATATTTACGCATCAAAACCCCTAAAAATGAGATGTTCTGTTTTCCCCTTGTACAAAACTTGAGCGATTGAAATAGTTTACCCCGCTCACCAATCTGCCACTCATAAGAAAAAATAAATTCTGGGGATTGTAACCACAACAGTATAGTTAATCCCAGCATTAAAGGACTAACCAATAGCAACAAAATTAACGCTAAAAGCCAATCAGTTATTCTTTGGATTACCCTGAATAATTGATGACTTTGTTTTGTGAATTGATTCATAGATGATGGGCTGATATATATTGGTTTTTGAGCTTTTTTACAAGCATTTGCCCAAAATTTTAATGCAGCATTACCTAGTTGTGGATCTATGGTTACTAAATTAACAGGAGAATGTTTTAAACACTCTACTAATAATTGTTCGTTATCTAGAGCAGGTAAATATGGTTGTTGTAAATTCACAGAAGACTTCACCAATAGCTGACCCATACGCCACTGAATTGTGCAGTATTGTAATTGATAATTTTTTGGGGACAACTGTGATATGGTGCTGTGTTCTTGTAAACTAGGAAAAATTGAAGTTGTCATAGGTATTTGCGTTTGTACAGTAGCCAATTACTGACCTAAAAATATGAGTTAACCTTTGTGCAATTCTGTAGATATGAAGATGTACAGAAAGCAACAAAAACAGTTAAGCAACAGCAATTAAGATAAATGGAGATTTAGGAAACTTGGTATTTCCTCTAGGTATATGTAGAGTGGAATTACCTTTAGGAACGCTCGCTAAATTAATTTAATTGACGCTACTTAATACTGTTGTAGCTATCACAGGAATCCTCTAATTTCAGTCTGGTGAATTGTTGTCCTCAATTTCTAGAATATAATAAAAACGAGAATTAACTAATGATTAAATCAATTCTTTATTGAGTCTTTAAATAGATAGGTTTTTTTCACACATAATGTTAAGCTATGATGAATCAATATTTTTTCGTGTTAAACATCATACATAAATTCTGTAATTTAAAAACTAACTAATTGGATTAGAAATATAATTATAAGTAGCTCAAACTAAAAAAACTCAGATCCAGATCCCCGATTTCTTTAAGAAGTCGGGGATATATACACTTTTTATTTGACGATAATTGCAAAATTATTTTTGGTATTTTGGGAAAAACCCTCAACTCTCAATTCTTGTCTTTTCATGATAAAAAAAGGCAAGGGTAAAAGGATTAACTTCCTTAACCATAACCTTTTTCATATTTACCAAGCCAAATTTTGAGTCGAATATTCACAAAGGTAAGCATTCAGCCGTCAGCTATCAGCAAAACTCACAAAAACACAAATTTCAGCCTGTGAATTTATCTACTCAAAGCCTGGTAATCTAGTAAAATTATGATTTTATTAACAACCACTCTACTTACATCTGAAAGCTGTTAGCGTAGCGTGGCATAGCCATTTACTGATTACTGATAGCTGAATACTTACTCACAAAGAAAGTATTGTTGCCACAAAAAGGAACCGTGGAAATCATTGAGCTATTTTTCCACAAATTCTTTTAGCACTAATTGTTGTTGTTTGACATAAGGAACATAAGTGCTATCAGAATTAGATACTCCATTAGCCACAACCCCAATCAGATTTAACTTGCTCAACATTGCTGTAGCTTGGGCTAAATGGTTGCGTGTCACCCTACCAATGCTGGCTACCATAACCACACTCCGACAAGATGAAGCTGTCAGCATTGCATCCACTATACCGATAACTGAAGGAGCATCTATGAGTACCAAATCATAGTTTTCTTCAAATGCTGCCATCAGTTCCATCATGCGTGGAGAACTCAAAAGATGAGCCGGATCTACAGGTATTGGACCAGCGGTTAAAATGTCGATATAGGATGAACCGGAGTATGGAATTCCTATTTGATGAGGAAGGCTAACATCACTGGATAATAGAGTGGACAAACCTTGTTCATTAGGAAGATTCAACTGTTTGTGCAAGCTAGGATCACGTAGGTTAGCATCAATTAAAAGCACCTTTTTATGTAACCTGGCCGCACTCATAGCTAAACCTAAAGTGAAAGCTGACTTACCTTCATCTGGCAATGCTGATGTCACCATCAAAGATTTTAATTCAGAGACATTGTGGAGAAGTTCGATATTTTTATAAATCAAGTCTAGTGATTCCCAACGTGGTGGAGATTGTAAGACTTGAATTGTCCAAGGAGCAAGAACTTCAGGTTTACCAAAAGGCAATTTGATGATTGATTCTTTCGGTTTAGCTGGTGGCAATTTGGGAGTTGTTCCCAACAAAGGTAGAGCAACTTGTTTTTCTAATTCAGCAGTAGTGTGTACAGAATCATCCGATGCTTCTCTAATAAAGGCTGCAACACCCCCTAAAATAAATCCCACTACTGCGCCCAACAAAAGATTTTGTTTGAGATTTGGTCCTAATTGTATGCCTCTTTGTGGTTCTTCCACCACTTCCCAATTAAATCCACCTTTGGCCAGTTCTTGACGTAATTGTTGTTCTGCTCTCAACAGTTGCTCCAATCTTTCCCGACTAAATTCTAATTGAGGAAGTATGCGATTGTAATAAGCCAAGAGAGAGGGAAACCTTTTTAGTTGCGCTCTTAGTTCTTTCTCTTTTTCTGCCAAAGTTTGATCACGGGCGCTTAAAGAAACTATATTGGTTTGAGTTTCTACTAATTCACCTGTGAGGTTAAGGTCAATTTCTCCCAGTTGGCCTTGTTCTAGCAGATTGTCTGCAAAACTGAATGCACTGCTAGACTGTCTCCCTAAAGTTCTACTAACTTCTTTTTGCAAAAGTTCTTTTTGACTGTTCAATTGTTCTTGGAGCTTCTGCACACCGGGAGTATCATCAGTAAAACGTAAGCGTTCCTGTGCTAAAGCTAATTCTGTTTTTTGGATTTCGTTGAGTAAGCCTTGATAACGTGTAGACTGACTGAGACGGGAGGAAACCAAGGCATTCTGAGGAGAACGATTCAACTGTTCCTGCAAAGACCTCTGCTTGGCCACAGCTTCTTCATATTGAGAACGAGTTATTTGTCGCTCTTTCTGGATATTATTTAAGGATTCTTCAATTGCTTTGGCCTGCAACTCTGGATTAATTAAATTCTGGTTTCTCCGAAATCGTTGCAAATTGGCTTCCGATGCGTTCACCTCATCATTAGCTTTTCGCAACTGCTCTCTAATAACTTGCAGACCTCTTTTTAAACGTATATCCTGCTGTTGTTTGTTATATTCAACATAAACTTGCCGAATGGCAGTTAGCACTTTTTGCGTTTTTTCTGGATCACCATCACTATAGTCAACTTGAAAAATTTTAGTAGCGATATTATCTTCTGGAGTCTTGATTTGACTGACGACTAAGTATTTTTTAACTTCCTCTGCTGTGATATTTGGATATTCCGACTTGAGTTTATCAACTGCTTTTTGGATTAGTCCAGAACTCCGCATCAAATTCAATTGTGTCGCTGTGTCAATAACAACGTTAGAATCTGTAAACTGACGTTCTACTGGATCTACTCCTTCTTTTTTGCCTTGATAGTTAGGTTCTACTAACAGTTGCATTGTACTTTGGAAGGTGGGCTTGGTCTTTAAAGTTATGATTCCTGCTAAAGCTGTAGAACTCAGAAATACCAAAACAACCCAGGGGAATCTCCTGACAAACACAGCCAGCATTTGTCCATAACCTGGTTCTTGATCTGCTACTGGAGTTATCTGGGGATTTAGACTAGTTTGAACCACTTTTATTATCCTTCTGTGGGAGACGCTATGCTTAGTTTGCTACCCTTTATCAATTGATAATTGATAATTGACAATTGACAGTTTTTTCATTTGCTCCAGAGGTAATTGTCAATTGTCTATTGTTAATTTTCCATTGTTAAAGGGTCAAGCTAACAAGGTAAATATTCAGCCGTCAGTAATCAGTAATCAGCTATTATCTGGGATTTATAAGCATTTTCAGTGAGGAGTTAGGAATTGATTTTGGTGTCAGTCTCCCCTAAAATTCCTGGAAAATTAGCCTGAAAAGCAGTTTTAGCTGACTGCTGACAGCTGAATGCTTACCTAATAAGTTAAATAAATGAGTGATGCACACCAGCAAATTGAACAAGAATATCCTCAACTTTAGAGAAGAATGCTTGTTCTGAAAAATTGTTTACGGCATGATTACGAATATTTTCGTAATTCCAAGATATTCCTCTAGCCTCTAATAATGCGGCTTGTAGAGAATCGGGTGTTTGTCTCTTAAAAAAAACTCCCGTTTTACCAGGTATTTGAGTATCTAACACCCCACCGGATCCATAGGCAATTACTGGAGTTCCACTAGCATTTGCTTCTACTGGAACTAATCCATAGTCTTCTAAAGCTGCAACAATAATCGACTTAGCACTAGAAAATAAGTCTTTACGTTTGCTATCAGTAACGTGACCTAAAAATTCAATATTGCCTAATGCTTTGGATTTTAACCTTTCTAGTTCGGGTCCGTCACCTGATATTAATAAATTCCACCCTAACCAATTAAAAGCCTCGACTATGATATCAAGACGTTTATAACTTATCATCCGCGCCGATGCCAAGTAGTATTCCTCCTTAGTATCAGAAAAAACAAACTGATTGGTATCAATTGGATAGTTAATCACAATTGCTTGTTTACCGTAAATTTTTTGAATGCGACGGGCAACAACGCTGGAATTAGCAATGTAGAGGTCTGGTTCTTGAGAATATTTCAGGTCTACATTTCTCATCATTGCAAATATTTTTTCAATTAAGGGGGCAAAATAGCGATAGTCTGCATACTCCCTTAAATAAGTTTCTGTATCCCATAGGAAACGAGTGACATTATGACAGAAACAAATGTGCTTTGCCTGTGGTTTTTTACGCACTGCTTTGGCAAAACTTGTACTACTACTGATAATTAAATCGTAGTCTTCTAAATTTAATGCTCGAAAGGCAGGAAAGTACAGAGGAGCCATCACACGAAAATACTTGGCAGCACCGGGAATATTTTGTAAGAAAGTTGTTTTAACTAAACGTTCACCCAGATCAATTGTTTTTTGAGGATCATACAAGGATGTGAAAATGTCGGCTTCGGGGTAGCGTTTACAAAGCAATTCAAACACTCGCTCTGCCCCACCGCGCTGGGTTAAGTAATCATGGACTAGAGCTATTTTCATGGATGATGCCTTATATGATAGTGTTGACTATTTGACTAAATTATTGGCTGTTGCATCAGGGTGTACAGATGTTAATAATCTCTATGTTTATAGCAGTATTATGTCTGTACTAAACCCGTCCTTAGGTAGTTACAAGCTGCAACGTCAGTGTACCAAGTGTCTGATAGCTTTGGTTAGTCTAGCTATCGCACTGCTAATTTGATGAATGGCAAAACCCACAAGGTTTGTACATTCAATTACATTACTTAATCAGGCATTTATAGTGTTAGTAATTAGTACAACCAAAGGGATTTGACAATACCATTGGCAAACCACGAAAAATCTACTATATAGATATGTTGATATTTCGCTTTTGGTGTTTTTTCAACTAGGTAGATACTTGTTAATAAAAATTTTAATTTTTCCGATCAAACTGGAAGTTGTAACAGAATACCAGGTCAAGTCTGATTGATTTGCTCGCTTTGAACAAAAATATCGATTTGTTCAAATCTTAGTGATAAAAAATTTTCAGCCCCCAACACAAGGGGGCTAAATTTCAGTTTTGATGTAAGTATTCAGCTATCAGTAATCAGCTATTATTGATGATTTTCTTCTTTTTCACTGACTACTGAATGCTTACGTTTTATGGTTAATTTTTTACTTTATTTGACACCTACTAAAGTTTTCGCAGGAGCAAAATAAGCTGTTTGTTCAGCACGTAATCTGTCACAAAGTCTACCTTCTGGTAGTTCTACATCATCATAAGAAATGACTTGATCTTTCTGAATATCTCGTTTTAAACGACATCCTTCTGCTATCCCCATTGGTAGTAAATTTTCTTGCTGTACAATATCGGAATTTTCACATTGTCCATAGGTCATATAATAACCAATGCCATCTAGTGTTTCTCCCGCTTTTAAATCAATTTTGGCTGTAGCAACTACATCTACCACTGGACTAGCTAGGGGAGCTAATACAGCATCATGAAATAATACTGCACGCGCAACGGAAAGGGGAACTTCAAAATGGCAAAGGTGATAGGGAGTATAGAAACTATAAAGGGGTCCTTCACCTAATTTATAAAGATTCAGATAATGTCTTTGTTTGGGGTCTTCATGGGTAGCAAAAACAAATACTCCAGGACTGGGTTTTGTTCCTACTACATAGTCAACAATACCGCCTAATTCTTTGAGTTGATCTATGTCATACATTTTGGTCATTTCATCAACATGACCTGTGTATTCATAGCCTAACATTCCCCGTTTTGCCACTTTCATGCCTGTGCCGTTAGCAACAATTGCTTGTTCAAAGGAAATTTTTGTACCGTCTGCAAAACTTGTCACCATTGCGGGATTTTGTCCCCAACGTTGAGCAAAACCGGCTTGAGTTGTAGGGTTACGATAGGGGTCTTGTAAACCTTTAATATTGCCACACAATAAGGGTGTTAAACCGATGCTTTTCACAAAGCGGTAGAGGTTCATTTCTACCCCTGGTTGATCACCATCACAAGCTGTTAAAATTACGCCAGCGCGGTCTGCATGAACTTTGAGAATTGGTCCAATTGTTCCATCTAATTCTGCATTCATTAAAATGATATGCTTTTGATGGGCGATCGCTCTCATGACTAAATGAGCAGCATATTCAATTGTTCCTGTGACTTCAATGATTGCATCTATGCCTTCTGCTGCACACAGTAACATCGCATCTTCTGTTACTGCATATCCACCTTGAGCGATCGCATCTTCTAAATCTACTACACTAGAAACAGTTTGAAAATTCTCAATTCCTGCTTCTAAATAAGCTCTTTTCGCTGTCTCAATGTGTCGGTTTGCAATCGCAACTAATTCCATTCCGGGAACGGAATTAATAATTTGATTGGCAATTCCCCGACCCATAAAACCAGCACCAATCATTGCTACTTTTACAGGGTTTCCTAATTCAGCACGAGCTTGCAAAGCTTTATCAACAATAATCATCTTAAACTCCTATTAAAATAGATTCCAATAAAGACCAATTGCGATCTTTTTCAGATATTTCTGTTACTTCTAAAGGCCAAGAAATATCTAAAAGTGGATCATCAAACCGCAACCCACGCTCATAACCAGGGGTGTAAAATTCACCCACTTGATAAACAACTTCTGCATTATCAGTTAAAGTTTGATAA
Source organism: Sphaerospermopsis sp. FACHB-1094 (assembly GCF_014696195.1). Taxonomy (NCBI): domain Bacteria; kingdom Bacillati; phylum Cyanobacteriota; class Cyanophyceae; order Nostocales; family Aphanizomenonaceae; genus Sphaerospermopsis; species Sphaerospermopsis sp. FACHB-1094. The sequence goes on from NZ_JACJPT010000046.1 coordinate 34,172, forward strand.
CCGTGAGCAAACATTTCTGGTACATATAAAGCGCGGCGATTTTCTGCACTCAGTTCTACACCTATATGCGACAGATAAGTAGGAGATTCAGGACGCATATCCACAATTACGTCATAAATTGCCCCTTGAGTACAACGCACTAATTTTGTTTCCGTCGCGGGTGCAATTTGATAGTGCATTCCTCGCAATGTGCCTTTTTTATGATTAAAAGAAAGATTGCATTGGGCAACGGTTGGTTTTAAACCATGTCTGATAAATTCATCACCGCAAAAAGTTCTCGCAAAAAAACCACGATGATCTGGCTTTTCTTCTAGATCAATAATGAAAACACCAGCAATATGAGTTGATGAGAAAATCATAGCTTTTCAAAAAAATTATGCTCAAGTTCACAAATTTATTTTGGAATTAGGCTGATTCTTCTAAGCCTACTTGGGGAATGATTCTAGTAAAGGTATCATCATTGTATTGTGTACAAAGCTCAGGTCGTTTCGGTGGGTTAGCTGTGTACGCAAAAAAGATAGTTAATCTTTCTTTCTGTTTGACAGTACCGTGATGTAAAATATTTCTTGTATCTGCAAAAATTACAGTTCCCGCTTTACCAGTACATGATTTCTAAGCAGATTTTGGAATTATTTTCATCATCTTTTCGTTGTTAGTTCCTAAAAAGCCAGAACGCCATAGTTCATAATCAACTCGATAGTATTTGACTTGTTCTAAGAAATTAGCTGGTAGTGGTATATATTCAAATGGTCCATGCTTTTCCGTCACATCATTTAAATAGATAATGACTTTAATCATGCGCCGATCTTCGGAATCTTTATGCCACAGCAGTGTTTCTGATTGCTGCTCATTAGGGTAGTCTTTCCGCACATGGACACCATGAAAAGCTATAGGTAAACCTATATAATTTTCAATAATGTTTTGTAGTCGTTTTTCAATTCCCCAAGCCAAAAATTCTGGTAAATCTGTAACCGTGTAAATTTGCGGCAACGTATATCCTGCATGCATATTACTATGATTTACCATTTCCTGGGCATAATTATTAGCAATAGCCCACATTTTTGAAGTAGATGCTAAACCTAACTCAGATAAAGATGTAATGTAAACACCATCTTTTTTGAGAACATCCACAATCAAGCGATCGCTCGCATTCAGAGCAGGTAAATTTCTTTGATGTTGTCTAAGTTGTGTTTGATAATTCAATTCAGACTGCAACAAAAATGCTTTGTCTTTAATCCTACCAAACATAACATCCCTCCCTACCTACCAATGAAAAGTTTAATTTGTCATTACCAAAGTTTGAATTATTTCTTTCTTGTGACTTCTGAACCTTGACTTCTGAGAGATTCTGCCATTCTATACTCCCTAACTGGCATTAATTCAATAGCAGCCATACCAGCTAACGCTAAAAAAGGAACAACTATTTTAATGGCTGAAATTGGCCATCTTCTTAAAGCACCCAAGAAAACCTTTAAATCAACCTCACGGAAATTTTGCAACATCATGCGGCGACAAAATTGGCGCGAATATCCAATTTCTTCCAATTTGACAATTACTTCGGGAATGTCTTGATATTGCATTAATAAAGCTGAGTTTATCTCTTTTTGCCAATAACTCACACCCACAATACATTCTAAATAGGTTTCTTTAGTAACAATCACTGAACCATGACTAGCACAATACCCAGCGAAATATACTAAAGATAACCAATTGTTTTGAGCATCTGGCCAAATTTTCAGAGAGCGTTTAACCAAGTCAACATGATATATTGAAGCTGAGAGAAAACTAACAGCACCTACACTTTTGGTAAAACAATACTCAAATATTGCCTTACCATCTCCATTTCCATCTTCGCTATCAGCATCAAACCAGCGATTACCAACAATATTTGGAGGATGTACTGGTTCATTTGTCAACTTATGGCGACCAGAAAAATTCAGAAATAATAATGATAAATTCTCATGAGCCTTCAATTTATTAACTACATAAGCAACGGCTCTTTCCTGAATTGGATCATCATCACCAATTGTCCACACATATTTTGTTTGACTCTGATTCAAACAACAAACAATGTTCTTAATTAATCCCACATTGACGTGATTTATATTAACATGAAATGTCAAATCTTTCAGCTTTTCTTGCCATTTTTTAATCACGTCCTCAGTGTTATCAGTTGAGCAATTATCAGAAACTAAAATCTCACACTCCGATTCAAATCCTTGAATTGCCTGAGATAGCCATTCTAATTGTTGATCAAGATATTCAGCCCGGTTATAAGTAGGAATAGCAATGGTGAGTAATTTAGTCATGGTGAACACCAACAATCATGCTCGTTGATATAAAAAACTGTGGAATTAGTAACTTTTAGCTATTTAAGACAAAACCAGGATGGGTTTTTCAATAGATGTTGATAATTGCATGAAGTTCTGAATCTGCTCTTGGGTTTTTTCCTTCATGTCATAGCTTTGTTGCCATGCTTTATTCCAATCAACAATCCAAGCTAATGCAGTTTTTAAATCTAACCGAGCTTCCCAATCTAATTGATTACGAGCCTTAGAACAATCTAATGTTAAATAATTAGCCTCATGGGGTTGAAATCTACTATCTTGAACCCAACTAGCATCATTACCCCAAAGTTGTTTTAGCTGTTCCAATATCCAAGCGACTGTTTTTACTCCTGATTCATTGGGTCCAAAATTCCAGCCTCCCCCGTAAATACAACCGTCAGTAAATAATTTTTCTGCTAACATTAAATAACCATGCAGAGGTTCTAGTACGTGCTGCCAAGGACGAACTGCTTGGGGATTTCTAATTACTACGTCTTCCCCTGCTAACCAAGCTCTTAAAATATCAGGAATCAAACGATCTTTTGCCCAGTCTCCTCCACCAATAACATTTCCTGCTCGCACACTGGCTATGGCTACTCGATGTTGAGCATAATTAATAGGATGGAAAAAAGATTGACGGTAAGCTGTAGTTACTAACTCAGCACATCCTTTGCTGCTGCTGTAAGGATCATTTCCTCCCATCGGGTCGGTTTCTCTGTAACCCCAAACCCATTCCCGATTTTCATAACATTTATCAGAAGTAACGGAAACTACTGCCCTGACGCTAGATACGGTTCTGACGGCTTCCAGGACATTTACCGTTCCCATCACATTCACCGCATAGGTATCCACGGGGTTTTGATAAGATTCACGCACCAATGGTTGAGCCGCCAAATGAAGGACAATATCTGGTTGGAAAGTCTGCATTACTTCCTTGAGATAGTTTAGTTCTCTCACATCTCCTATTACCGATGTCATATCATTAGCTACCTGAGCTAACTCAAACAAACTCGGATTTGTGGGCGGAGTTAAAGAATAACCACAAACTTCAGCCCCTAACATCTGTAGCCACAGTGACAACCAACTACCTTTAAAACCAGTATGTCCTGTGACAAAAACTTTTTTCCCGTACCAAAAATTTGATTTCATTACTTAACCTTTCACTTGATTATGTGATTTCAATCCAAAATCCAAAATCTAAAATCCAAAATCCAAAATCTAAAATCCCAACTTACTATTCCCAAACTTTCCAAGGAGCTTTACCACTTTTCCATAGCTCCTCTAAATATTGTTTATCTCTTAAAGTATCCATTGGTTGCCAAAATCCATCATGTTTGAAAGCTGATAATTGTTCCATTTCTGCTAACTTCTCTAATGGTTCTTTCTCCCAAATTGTGGAGTCATCAGCAATAAAATTAATTACTTCTGGTTCAAGAACAAAATAACCACCATTGATCCAAGCACCATCACCTTCTGGTTTTTCTTTAAAACTGGTAATTTTAGTTTGTTCTTGTCCTAAAGAAATTGCTCCAAACCGTCCTGCTGGCTGTACTGCACTCAGTGTAGCTAAACTTTTTTGTTCTTTATGAAATTTGATTAATTCGGTGATATTTATATCACTGACACCATCACCATAGGTAAAGCAAAAAGTGTCATTACCAATGTGTTCTCTCACTTTTCTTAAACGTCCACCAGTCATGGTATTATCACCTGTATTGACTAAGGTAACACGCCAAGGTTCAGCATATCCAGAATGGATACTCATCTGGTTAAATCTCATGTCAAAAGTTACATCGGACATATGTAAGAAGTAGTTAGCAAAATATTCCTTGATGATGTAACCTTTGTATCCGCAACAAATGATAAAGTCATTAATACCATGAGCCGAGTATATTTTCATGATATGCCAAAGAATTGGCTTACCTCCAATCTCAACCATTGGCTTAGGTCTGATACTGGTTTCTTCACTGAGGCGTGTACCAAGACCCCCAGCCAAAATTACTGCTTTCATGCAATTTACCTCAAAAATTTGCCGATAGGTGATGATTTGAGTTCGGGATGAAGAGAATGTACAGGAAATAGAGAAACAATGAACTTCTGTAAGAATTCAAGATTCATGATTTTGAGCGTTTTAGCCGCAACACATCTAAAATTCTCGTTCTGGAATTTGAATCCTTACGAATTTTTATATTTTTCCCTAGAAAGAATCTAAAATTAATTTAACTGTAAAATGCTGAATAATTATGAAGAACAAGTAAATTTAAAACAATTTATATGTAAAAAAATCATGAATTACAGTAAGAAAAATTTTAGTTTTATACAATCCAAAAAATCAACTAATATAAAATAACTAGCATCAAACATTGCCTACCTCCAGAAGTATGATTTCTTCTTAACAAACAAAAAAATGCTAGTATCACAAAAGTCAGGAGTCTGTAGGGGTTTAGCAGTGCTAATTAGGGTTTGCTGATAGCGTAGCGTGGCGTTAGCCATATAAATCCGAAAACTTTACAGGTAAAGGGTTTTAGCTATTTTGACTTGTACTGAGCGACTTGTACTGAGCCTGTCCTGAGCCTGTCCTGAGCCTGTCCTGAGCCTGTCCTGAGCCTGTCCTGAGCCTGTCCTGAGCGGTGTCGAAGGGCGGTGTCGAAG
>NZ_JACJPT010000047.1:0-37854 GCF_014696195.1 Sphaerospermopsis sp. FACHB-1094
AAGAGATGGCAAAGAAATTTTCAAATCTTCTCCTGACTCCTGACTCCTGACTCCTGACTCCTATGCCCTCACGGAAAGACTTTCTCAGCAACCCCTATATAGTGTTTTTGAACGACAAGAAAATTCTAACTCATCTCGGAAATTAGCAATTTCATTTTTCCAACCGCGCTGACAAAATTCTCGTTCACTTTCCCAATAACAATACAGCAGAAGATGAATTAATAACTGCTTCAGGTAACTTTCTACTTTTCGTCTTTGTTCAATTCCCAAAGCTTCAATCTCTTCTGCTAAATGTTGCCAATCTAAATTTTCAATATCTTGATTTTGTATTTGTTTGAGAGTGGTTTCTATCCACAAATAATAATCTTCTTCATACAGGTTAGGTTGAATAGTTAATAATGTCTTGTTTGTCATACCTGAACCCTAAAGCAATATACAGTAATTTTAACATTTTCTGTCTGAATCTCCAGAACCCCGACTTATACCAATATTTTCTCATCAAATCATAAATTTACTACAGAAGTCGGGGATCTAAACCCTTGACAAAAATCATAACTTCTATTATCCTTATGTTATAGGTGGAAAAGAGTGCGCCCATATATAACGTATTTTCAAATTCTCAGATTCTCAAAACACAACTTCCACAAAAAACACACATCTATTTTTCTGAAAAAAATTGATCGCCGAAGGCGATAGAAAAGGGAAAAGGAAAGAAGGGTAGAGGGCAAAAGGGGGAAAGTATAAAGTGCTACCAAGTCCACGCAGCACCACACACAACACGAAAACCGCTGTCGTTGAAGTCGAAGCCCGCACCATAAGAGTAGCGACGCGCCGAACGGCAATCTTCAGGAAAGTCGTACCAAGAACCACCGCGCAGCAGCTTGTGTTCGCCTAGATTAATCAATGCACTACCATCTATAGGCGCATTTATATAATTTTCCTGCCAGTCATCTTCACACCACTCCCAGACATTACCGTGCATATCATACAAACCAAAAGCATTAGGGGGAAAAGAACCTACATCAGTGGTTTGTTCTCGATATTTACCTTTCGGTGCATCAGCGTAGGTATTGTCACCATGATAGTTTACCAAATCTGGGGTAATACTTGCACCAAAATAAAAAGGTGTAGTTGTTCCCGCCCTACAAGCATACTCCCATTGTGCTTCACTGGGCAACTTATAGTTTTTACCTGTTTTTTGGCTTAACTTTTGGCAAAATGTAACCGCATCATTCCAACTTACTGCTTCAACAGGTCGGTGTTTGGTGAGCGTGGTTGGTGAGCGAAGTCGAACCAAAGTCGAACCATTACTACTTTTGAAGTAAGATGGATTCTTTCCCATGATAGCTTGATATTGTGCTTGGGTCAAGGGATATTTACCGATAAAGAAACCGGGAACAGTCACTTGATGTTGAGGACCTTCATCATTACTTCTTCCTTGTTCATTTTCCGGTGAACCCATGATAAAAGTTCCTGCGGGTATTTCCACCATTTCCAACATCACCCCATTTCCCAAGTCTTCTACAAAATATCTTGCGGAGTGGTTGCGTCGTTGTATTATTTCTCCTTTGCGGTTGGTGGTGACAACTTTAAAGGTGAAGGTTTTGAGAAAATTATTATTTTGTTGTTGTTGTTTTGGTTGTTGTTTTGGTGTTTCTGTTTGAATACCTAAATCAATAAACCATTCTTTGATAGACTGGGGACGTTTTCTATAGTCCAACTCCATCCCCTTGAGAATAGCATCACTTACCTGATCACTAATGTGAGGATGAGATTTTTTTGGTGGTTCAATAGCCATTTTCAAATCTAGCATAATCTTCGCATTGAGATAAGGACTAGGTAGAGGGATGAAAGGTGGTTCTTGAACCGCGATAATTACATATAATGTTGCAGCGAGGGAATAAATATCTAATGCAGGAGTGAAGTTACTGCGGTTTTCAAACTGTTCTGGTGGTGCAAAAACGGGAGTTTTCGCATTTGTTAAACTCATGCTTTCTGCAAAGTTGACTTCCCGCGCTAACCCGAAATCAATTAATATGGCTTTTTGATCTGATTCTCGGAGTAAAATGTTGGCAGGTTTAATATCTCGATGTAAATAATTGCGACCATGAATATAATCTAGTGCAGATCCTATTTGTTGGATAATTGCTAAACCCGCACTTTCACTAAAAACACCATTTGACCATAAATATTGTTCTAAGTTTTTACCTTTAATATATTCCATTACCATACAAGGTAAACCATTTTCTTCAAATAGTTCTGGATAAACCTTGACGATGTGGGGATGATCAAAAGTCGCTAACTTTATCGCTTCGGTATTAAACTTACCTCGTTCCTCTGCTAAAAATTCTGCAAAACCTTCTGAGTTTCCACGTTTGTCTCGATAACGTTGTTGTAAAAACAAGACATTGAGACTTTTGATAGCGACTTGGGTTTTACGTTTATCATCTTTTGCAAGATAGGTGACACCAAACCCACCTTGTCCCAGGATTTCAATGATCTCATATTGTCCGCGTTTGATTTTTTGTCCTGGGGTGAAAAATGCCATCTTCCCCTCACCTGGTGATGCTATGAGTTTTTACTATATATAGTGTAGCTTTTTTTGTCAGAATCAGGATGTCCAGGATTAAAGGATTTTCAGGATGTTATTTAATGATGGTTTTTGGGAATTTGGGATTTTTTTTGTCAGAATCAGGATTTTCAGGATTAAAGGATGTAGAGGATGCGATCGCCAAATTCCCAGACTCACAGAAAAACTCTCTCAAACTCTCTTACCTTCGTGTTCTTCGTGTTCTTCGTGGTTCATTCTCTTGAAAAATCAAACTTGAGTTTTTCCCAACCCGTTATATATGGGCGCACTCTTTTCCACCCATAACATAATCCTACAACACCATAAAAATCTTGTCAAGACTCAACGACAACTTTCTGAAAAACTCCCTTCCTCCTCCTCTGCGACTCTGCGCCTCTGCGTGAGAAAAAATATTTCCCACACAAACAGCACTAAACCAACTTATCCGGTGTAATTGGTAACTCCCTTAACCGCTTACCCGTAGCATGAAAAACAGCATTAGTAATAGCCGCCGCCACACCAGTAATACCAATTTCCCCCACACCGCGCACTCCAGCCCGGTTAAAATTCAAATCAGGTTCACCCACAAAAGTTACATCAATTCTGGGAATATCTGCATGGGTGGGATAATGATAAGTAGCCAGATCATAAACCACCGGATAACCGATATTCGGATCAAACAAGCACTCCTCCATTAAAGCATGACCAATACCCATGATCACACCTCCACGGATCTGAGAAGCGGCAGTTTTAGCATTCATCACCTGTCCGATATTCATCACCGACACCCAGCGCGTCACCTGTAAACGCCCGATCTCCTCATCCACACTCACCTCACAAAAATGAGCGCCCCAAGACTGAAAAGCCCATTTATTAGGCGCTTCACTACCAGCAGAAGTACCCGTAGCTTCAAAAGCAGCCCGTTGAGACTGACGCAGACTTGCAAACGCTTCCTGGGCATTTTTAGCTTGGGCAGTTTTCAGCACTTCCTCACAAGCTGTCATCACCGCCGGTATCAAATTTGCCGTCATTTGCGAACCACCAGCAATACCACCATTAGGAAACAACGAGTCACCTAATTCTACCTTAACTTTTTCCACCGGTAGCCCCAAAAACTCAGCCGCCGTACCCGCCACAATGGTATATGCACCAGTACCCATATCATTACCACTGGTGAGAACATGGGCAGTACCATCAGCTAAAAGCCTGACTTTTACCGTTGCTGTACTTTGTAAACCCGGAAAAGTTGCAGCAGCCATACCCCAGCCTATCAATTTACCATCACGGTTGAGCGATCGCACTTTTTTCGGTCTATTTTGCCAACCAAACTTTTCTGCACCCACTCGCAAACATTGGGCAAAATGTTTAGCAGAGAAAGGTAAACCCCGACTTTGATGTTCTTTAGTTTCATTCCTTAACCGTAATTCTACCGGATCTATCCCCAACTCCCAAGCTAACTCATCCATTGCCGACTCTAAAGCATACATACCGGGGGTTTCTCCGGGCGCACGCATAAAAGTCGGTGTCCCCACATTTAACACTCCCAATAATTGCTGAGTTCGCAAATTTGGAGTAGCATACATCACAGGAGTGATATTTGTACAAGGTTCAGTAAAAACATCAACCGTAGAAGTAAAAGATTTGGCTGTATGTTCAATGCCCTGTAAACTCCCATCAGCATTAGCAGCTAAACTCACTGTTTGCTCGGTTTGCGAACGGTGTCCAGCATTTGCTGTCATTTGTCGTCTGCTGAGAACCACTTTTAGCGGACGTTGCAATTTACGTGCTGCTGCTGCACAAAGAATACCATGCGGCCAAGGAAAAGCTTTAGAACCAAAACCACCACCCAAAAAAGGCGTAATAATTCTTACCTGTTCCGGTGCTAGTCCGAAAAGTTCTGAATAGGTGCGTTGACTACCCCCTACCCACTGACTAGGTTCATAAATAGTCAGAGAGTTGGAATTTTGCCACTGGGCGATAATGGCATGAGGTTCCATTGGTGCGTGCAGTTCCGTGGAAGTTTTGTAGGTGGCTGTAATTTTAGCTGCTGCACCTGTCATTGCGTCTGTAGAATTACTAGTAGCAAAGCTCCCTTTTTCCAATTTCATCTCTCCCCCAAACATGGAAGGAGCATTTTTCAAGGAGACTTTTTCCGGGTCTAAACTCGGTGTATCTTTGATATATTCAACTTTGACTAAATGGGCTGCGTCTCTAGCTCTTTCAAAGGTATCCGCTACTACCAAACCTATTATTTGTCCTGCGTAATGAATTTGCTCATCTGCTAAGGGTAGACGAGCTTCGTAAATTTTAGAATTGATAAAATTGTTACTAGGTTTAGAAATTTGCGGGGCGTTTTTATGGGTAAAAACCGCTATCACACCCTTTGCTTTTGCTGCTGCTTGGATATCAATATTTTTGATCCGTCCTTTGGCAATACTAGCAGTGACTAAATAACCATGCACTAAGTTGGGTATTTGATGTTCTGCGGCGTAGGTTGCAGCACCTGTCACCTTTGCTAGTCCATCTTTGCGGTTAATGCCTGTTCCTATAACCTTATTCATAACTATACTATACCTCCACCTTGAGCCGAAACCATGAGAGCGCGACGAATTGCCCGTTTTGTCATGTCTATTTTGTAACCGTTGTGAGCTAAAGGTTTTGCTCCTTGTAAGGCTATATTTGCAGCTTGGGTAAATGTGGTAATATCCGCAGGTTTACCGATTAAAAACTTTTCTGCTTCGTTAGCACGCCAAGGTTTATGTGCGACTCCACCCATTGCTAAACGGACATCTTTTATTTTGTCACCCGCAACTTCTAAAGCTGCTGCCACTGATATTAAAGCAAAAGAGTAGGAAGTGCGATCGCGCAGTTTTAAATAAACTCCTGATTTCGCCCAGGATAAAGGCGGTAAAATAATGGCGGTGATTAATTCCCCCGCTTCTAAATTACTATCTTTTTGGGGTGTGTTTTCTGGTAAACGATGAAAATTCACAAAAGGTATTTGTCGTTTACCTTTGGGTCCTTCCACTTCCACCACCGCATCTAAAGCGGCCAAAGCTACACACATATCTGAAGGATGCACAGCTACACATTCTTCACTTGCACCGAGAATAGCGTGCATCCGGTTTATCCCCGTTGCTGCTGGACAACCGCTTCCCGGGTCACGTTTATTACAAGCAAAAGCAGTATCGCAATAATAAGGACAGCGAGTTCTTTGTAAAAGATTACCCCCCACAGTAGCCACGTTGCGGATTTGTTGCGATGCACCAGAAAGAATTGCTCTGGATAAAAAAGGATAATTGCGGCGAATTTCCGGATGATCAGCTAATGCTGTATTTGTTACCAAAGCTCCCACCCGCCAACCATTAGTCATCCTTTCTATACTTTGCATCTGCAAGCGAGAAATGTCTATCAGTTGGGATGGTTCATCTAGAAAGGCTTTGAGGCGATCAACTACATTTGTTCCCCCACCAATAAACAGGGAATTTTTATCACTTGTTGCTCGTTGAACGGCATCTTTTACAGAGGTAGCGCGAGTATAGGTAAAGTTATTCATGATGCTTGCACCTCCTGAGATTCACTGACCATAATATGGGCGTTGGGAGAGGGGGGTTTTTGTCCTGTTACCTGTTGTACTGCGGCGACAATGCCGTTGTAAGCACTACACCGACAAAGATTACCACTTAATCTTTCTTTGATTTCCGCTTCTGAAAGTTCTGCTAATTGCGGTGGTTTGTTTAAATCAGCCGTAACAGCACTTCCACAACCGCGTTTTACTTCTTCCACAAGAGCCACAGAGGCGCAAATTTGTCCTGGGGTGCAGTAACCACATTGAAAACCGTCATTTTCAATAAAAGCTGTTTGCATGGGATGGATAGTATCACCCTTTCCTAGTCCTTCTATGGTGACTATTTCCTTTCCTTCCTGCATCACTGCCAAAGACAAACAAGAATAAACTCGTTGTCCATCTATAAGAACTGTACAAGCTCCACACTGTCCATGATCACAGCCTTTTTTACTACCTACCAATCCCATATTTTCCCGGAGAGCATCCAGGAGGGTAACACGGGGTTCAATGGTTAAAGATTCTGCCTTTCCATTGATTTTGAGTGTGATATTCATTTCACCTGTGCTTGCTTGGGTAGTCTCTTTAGCTACATTAGTCTGGTTGAGTATTGCAGGTGCAGCTATGACTGTACCAGCTGTAGTTAATGCCTTGCCCAAAAAACCACGACGGGAGGTTTTTCCAGGTTGATGCTGAGGTTTTTCCATGATTATAACGGTATGCAGTTGAATGAGATACAAAACTGTTCATGAAATTCATACACTACGAGATTTTTAACTCTGTTCCCTGTTCCCTGTTCCCTGTTCCCTGTTCCCTGTTCCCTATTCTGGTAGAGTCAGTATTTCTACTCCATCTTCTGTCACAGCAATGGTATGCTCAAACTGTGCTGAAAATTTGCGATCGCGTGTTACCGCAGTCCAACCATCAGCTAACATTTCCATTTCCTGAGTACCTTCATTGATCATCGGTTCAATGGTAAACACCATTCCCGGTCTTAACCGTTTACCTTTACCCCTTGTGCCAAAATGGGGGATATCCGGTGCTGTGTGGAAAATATTACTGATACCATGTCCCACAAACTCCCGCACTACGGAAAAACCTTCAGCTTCAGCATACTCTTGAATAGCCGCACCAATATCACCTATTTTCGCCCCTGGTTTTACTTCCGCAATACCCAAATAAAGACATTTTTCTGTTACTTCTACCAATTTCTGCGCTTTGGGTCTAGTATTACCAACGATAAATGTCTTAGATGTATCGCCATGATAACCATCAACGATAGGTGTCACATCAATATTAATAATGTCCCCTTCTTTGAGAATTTGTCTAGCATGGGGAATACCATGACAAATAACTTCATTTACACTGGTACAAATTGACTTAGGAAAACCTTTATAACCTAGAGGTGCGCTTTTAGCTCCCTGTGCTTGTGTCCATCTTTCTGCTTCATCATTGAGTTGCTGGGTACTTACCCCTGGTTTAACCATCGGTTCTAGATGCTGTAACAGTTTTGCTGCTAAACGTCCAGCCCGACGCATTTTTTCTATTTCTCTTTGGGATAAAATAACAATTTGTTCAGTTCTCATCTATCTAGTCTTTTGTTAGAAATATAGTTAAACCTGTTTGGGCGGCTTTACGAGTAGCATCTGCCACTTTTAAAGTATACAAACTTTGTTCTGGGGTGACATACAAAGGCTTACCATAAAAAAGATGGTCTAATGCCATTGTCGTATCTTTAGCAAATAATCCCCGACGAGTACCCATATCTATCAATGTTGTTTTTTCTGGCTGTACGAAAATTCCTGTGTTACCATCGAGGATTAAACCGCCTTTTTCACCGTGAATTTCAAACTTGCGTTCTGACTGCCAGATGGTTTCACCTTTACCATAAATCACTTGCGCTAACAAACCATTACTAAAGCACAACTGCGCTACACAGATACAGCTTTGATAATAGTTGGTTTCTGTTTCCCAATATCGCTGATGACAGTTAACAGAGAACACCTCACCAAACAAGTCAGTTAGACGATGTAAGCGAGATAACGCCCCCATTAAAGGAAACCCAAATTGTTCATGGTTATAAGTCCACTTGCGGGGTGCAGGGTTTTCAGGTTTAACGGTACTTTGACGAACATAAAACAAAGAACCCACCTGCTCTAAATGTTGTTTTAAAGCTTGATGCCAACCGCCTAAAAGTTCAATGTGTTCAACGTGCAGCAGTTTATTTTTTGCTTTTGCTAAGGCGATCAGTGCTTCTGCTTCCTTGACATCCAGAGACAGAGGATACTCGACAATTACGTGTTTGCCTTTTGTCAGGGCAGCTTGAGTTATTTTACCATGATCCTGATTAATCGTGGAAATGACCACTAAATCTAAATCTTCCCTGTTGACTAACTCTTGCCAAGAATTTATCACCTCTGTTTGATATTCCTGAGCCAAAGCTGCTGTTTTTTCAAGAGTATGGCCAGCGATCGCTACTAACTGTGTCCTCGGATCTTGCTTTAATGCCTCAGCCCTCAATTTTGCTGCATACCCAGTCCCAACTAAACCCACTCGCATGATTTTATTTAAAGGTGGCTCAAAATTATACATAAATTTTCATCTATTTAATTAATCATTAACATTGGTAATTGGTAATTGGTAATTGGTAAAAATAAAATTGATTACCCAGTCCCCAGTCCCCAGTCCCCAGTCCCCAGTCCCCAGTCCCCAGTCCCCAGTCCCCAGTCCCCACTGCAACCACAAAAATCATACCCTCAAAGATGTCGTCGCCATCTGTCGCAATGATGATTTTACATAACTAAAACTTATTGGTAATAAGTAACTAAATTTCATTACTAATCGTGGTCAAATTTCCGTTACAAGGTTGAGATTTTCCCGTAGTATCAGAATTGAAGCAAATAAAAATCAACGGTTCATCCTTTCAGGTCAGCCGCCGATTTTGCTGAAATATAGCTTATACTGCCGTTGTTACAAGAGAGGAATACTAAATGGCTACTTACAAAGTCACTTTAATCAACGAAGCTGAAGGTACAACTAACGAAATTAACGTTAAAGACGACGAATATATTCTAGACGCTGCTGAAGAAGCAGGTCTTGATCTTCCCTACTCCTGCCGCGCTGGTGCTTGCTCTACCTGTGCAGGTAAAATCGTTTCTGGTACTATTGATCAATCTGATCAATCTTTCTTAGATGATGATCAAATCGAAGCTGGATATGTTTTGACTTGTGTTGCATACCCAACTTCTGACTGTACAATCCAAACACACAAAGAAGAAGAACTTTACTAAAAGTCGAACTTTACTTTTTTGAGAACTTACCACCGCCTTACTGTTACAGCAGTACAGCGGTGGATGTTTTGTATCAATTTCTTCTCTTGTTATTTCTAGCTTACCGCAATTATCTACCTGTTTTGCTATCTGAAGATGTTAAGAAAGGTTGAATTTCGTTACCAAGTATTTTAAGTTCTGTACCCGGATAATAAAACTGAAGAATTTTAGCACTTGGCCAGCCGAGTTTGGCTAAATTTTGAGCGCCTGTTTGACTTAACCCTACTCCATGGCCTAAACCTCCACCAATAAAAGCGTATCCCCAGATCCCTGGTGTACCTTTGTTGAGAGGTTGTAAATAAAATAGTGTACTGCGGGGAGCCGCAAAGGCGCTGCGAACTTCATCTTTATGTAAGGTGAAAACGCCAATATCGGTTTTTACAGCTAGTTCTAAAATTCTACCGCTGTTGCTGCGCTTGGTAACAGCCATAGCTTCAATGGTTTTGAATTTGCTATATGGACTCTTTTTTGCCCGCAAAAATTTTTGTAAGTCTTTGGTAATATCTTCTAAGCTAGTTTGTTTGCTCCAGCGGAATACATCCCATTTACTTTCATTAAATCCTTGTTTCAGGTTAATAAACTGCCGTAAATTATTTTCATCTGCTAAATTATTTTTTGATATGTCCCAAATATTTGTAGCTGCATCCACTACTGGACGCAAATAAGGACGATCTTCTCCATTCCACACATCGCTAAAGTAAGCTGTAACTCCACCTGTGGTTGAAGAATAGAGGGCATCGACTAATTCGTTATTATGGGTTAATACCATGCCCCTGGTGGCAGCGATCGCTTGATCTGTGGTTTTTGCCACGCCATTTAGTCCATCATAAACCTGGCAGTGTGTATCCGCACATAATTGATAGTTATCAACTTCAAATCTGCGTACATTCCGCAGGGCATAGGTGCGGGCAATTATAGCCTGAGCTTCTAGGGACGCTTGGGGCGCTCTTGTGCCAATTTCATAAGGTAAAACTCCCCGTAAATATGTTTCTAAAGGAACTTGATTGACTAAGGAGTAGCTACCATAAGCATTTGGCTGTAATTTCAATCTCCCTGGGAAAAGACGAGCATTTTCTGGCTTTGTGCCTGTATTCAACCGAATTAAATTTTTATCTGTGGTAATTTCTAAATAATTATTGCTGTATCGCTTACCGTTAATTTCCCAACTGACTTGCGGTACTTGTTGGAGAATTTGTGTATCTAAATATGGCAGCTTTTGTCCTGATTTTTGTATGTTTTGTAACAACAATCTCCTGAGTAAAGGACTGCTGTAAACATCTCGTTTTGCCCATACTTGCCAGCGTTCAGGTTGAGCTATTTCCACTTCTACACCTTGAGAACGCCAATTTCTGGCGCTGTCTTCTGCTGTTTCAAAGGTGCGATAGTTGCCTAAAACTACTACCTCCTGCACTTTTGCTTGAGGCAAAGTCTCCATGACGGTTTCCAGTTGGATGGGGTTGGCAGTAACTAGGGTTTGCTGTTGATGACCTTGTTGCCATTTTAGCTTTAGGCGATCGCCTTTGGTCGGTGTCAATTTTAATTTAGCAGTAGGTGTAGATCCAAATCGCTGGACAATACCAATTTTCAGTTCCACATCTGGGTTATTGTTGACAGGAGTTGATGCAGCAGTCAGTCCCAGTAAACAGAATGTGGTGAGTATTTTGTAGGAAGAACGCCAGAAAAAGATTTTCATGAAAACCTGATTTTGCTACCACAGTGAGGCTTGAAGGCAACTTTTAAGGAATTTTGTAGCGATTTTGCTTTGTTGTTGATGCCATTCAATCATATCATTACCTTTTTTTTCTCAAATAGTTGCAAATCGAAGTCATAATGATTATGATTTAGCTGGGATAGAAAACTCATCAGCAAAACTTCTATGGTAAAAATTCAAGAAATTCCTTTAAATCAAATTCAACGCCCATTACCGCGTCAGAACGATCCAGCGAAAGTTAAGCAACTAATGGAATCAATAGCAGAAATTGGGCAACAAGAACCGATAGACGTTCTAGAAGTAGATGGAAGCTATTATGGCTTTTCTGGTTGCCATCGTTATGAAGCTTGTCAGCGTCTAGGCAAAGAAACGATTTTAGCTAGAGTCAGAAAAGCTACTCCGAGTGTGCTGAAGATGCACCTAGCTTGACACTCTCCGGGCTAAAGCCACGGAGATTCTACATTCTACGTCAGAATTGGCTCTCTTCAGTTTTCACCAACTAGAGTTGCGAAATTTAAAGAGAATCTTTTGTTCTTAAAGTTTGAGCGGCCAGATAGACTTTAGTCCATTCACCCATAACCTGATGGGTTTTGAGTTGTAAATTTTGGGCTATTGCTTCTATAGAGTGACCGGCTCTGCGTAACTGGAGAATCTGTCTGCCCAGATTAGTGACTTTTTCTTCCAACTGCTGCCATTGGTTTGGTGTTAAACCGAAATTGTGTTCTTGTAAGGAAATTGAGAGCCAGCTTTCTACCAGTTCTGATTGACCTTTGATGGCAAAAACGCGGACAGCATGGTAGCTAATTTTTTCACGCAGTCGGTATACTTCCTTAATTGGCTTATTGAGTTTTTTGGCAATCTCTTCTTGAGTTTTGCCTTGGAGGTATAATTGCAGCCAATCTACTGCGGTTTGTCCCAGATTTTCCAGTAAGTATTGGGCAAATTCTTGATATACAGCTTGACGTAGTGATTGTTGCTCTTCTAATTTTTGTGCTTCTTGATATTGGGCGATCGCCTGATTATCTACCAAGTTCAGGGGGTTATCTGTATCTTCTGTCAGCACTTCATCAGAAACCAATCGAATCAAGTCGTTGGCTGGAACTTGGGTTAGCCCACCACGCTGAACCCGTCGCAAGTAGTTAACAAAACGATAAGCCAAGAGGGGTTGATTACGTACTGGACGCAAACAATATTCTTCGATGCTGGCAAATAGTAAGGTATCCTGTAATCTTCTATCTGTGGTGACATCGGCAATGGCAGACATTTGTTGCTGCATATATGAATCACTTTGCAGCAGTTCTTGGAGAACTTCTTGTAATACATCGACCACACTGCGCTGGCGATCGCGACTTAAAGACACCCAAGTTTGAATTTTATTTCTCAGTGTCATCACGCTTCCCAAGCGATTAATCAGGTTACGATAAGCACGTTCTCGCCCCATTCCTAAGTATCGCTGCTGTAAAATCCGACAGCGATATTCCATTGCTTGTTTAGCTATTTCCAGTTCTTTTGGGGTGAGTAAATCAAATCTTTTGACATCTGATCCCAAAAGCCAAAGCAAAATACTATGTCTAGCGCCCTCACTTTGTTCTGGACATTCAGCAGCGAGTCGCTTTTGCCAATATTGCGCTAAGTGTGCCGCATCCGTTTCCATAGTGAGATTGCGCTCCTCGAAACTCGGCTTTAAAGTTTGCATCACAACCCCTATACCCACTTAAATTACTAACCAATAGCTGCCCTTGTTCTCAAAATACGCAAACTACTTCTCAAAAAATCTTGCTCATTGATTTTTGATCCGAAAGCTGAATTTTTAGTTTAGGTATTTCACTTTGTTAGTCCAAAGGTAAGTATTCAGCTATCAGTAATCAGTAATCAGCTTTCAGATGTAAATAGACTGGTTGTTAATAAAATCATAATTTTACTAGATTACCAGGCTTTGAGCAGAGAAATTCACAGGCTGATATTTGTGTTCTTTGTGACTTTTGCTGACGGCTGACGGCTAACGGCTGAATGCTTACTTCCAAAGGTAAAAAAGATTAATTATGAGTCTCTGACGAAAATTAACCTGTCTAAGTTTCAGCTTTCTCTCGTTATTTTTGCGTTCACTTCTTTACCAGTCTTGATATTTATTAGACAATAAGAAAAGTCAAGTCAGAAAAGTCAAGTAGTTTTGCTGTTTACACATCTTTCATAAAAACAAAGATTATTTGGATATGCTCACAATTACAATTATTTCTCCCCGGGGAAACTATTGAGTAAAATTAATCAAAGCTTTAGATTTTTGTATCCAAATATCATTTCTTTACAAAAGTCAGGAGCTATTTTGGTAAAAGGGCAGAACAGGGCAGAACTCTTACTCAATCTCAGTATTCAGAATATTACTATAAATAGTTTATAGGTTTACTGTGACTGAGATTACTGAGTTTAAGTAATTATTTCTGGATATGGCAGTAAGAGAACTAAAAATTTATTGCTTTTGAATACATAGCTATTAGTCCGTAGTCAATTATCGGGTGTGTGGTGTAGGGTGTAGGATTGGGGGAGAATCTTTTTCTTCCTGTCACCTGTCACCTGTCACCTGTCACCTGTTCCCTGTATTTATCTACCGCTAGATGATCTGACGATGGGATTTTCTACAGAGTCTCGATATTGCTGAACTTGGTCTGTATAAGCAATGGGTAAAACAGCTTCGACGTTTTCATGGGGACGGGGGATGATTACCCAAGATTCTAAAGTACCACCATAGACGTTTTCTGCTGCTTCCACACCAGCGGCCATAGCGGTTTTAACTTCAGAAACATCACCACGAATATTCACTGTAAACCGGGCGCTACCTACTCGGATATAACCAACTAAGGTAACTCGTCCAGCTTTTACCATCGCGTCTGCTGCTGCTAGGACTGCGGGAAAACCCTTTGTTTCTAAAGATCCAACGGCCTGTAGTGACATTATTAATCTCCTTTATGAATAAAATTATCTGCTACAAGTTATTTTGATAGCAAATTTGCTTAAAAAATCCGAAAAGGTTCAGATTTGGAAGTGAAGTGGATGGGTAAAATCGTTTCCACATTTTCCGGGGGATTGGGAACTATATAATGTGTGATCACTTGTCCACCATAAACTTCTTCTCCAGAAGCTATTCCCGCAGCAACTGCTGTTTTAACTTCCGCCACCTGTCCCCTGACGGCGACTAACAAGCGTCCGCTTTCTGCGATGCCATAATATACGATTGTGACAGCGGCAGATTTAACCATCGCGTCTGCTGCTGCGAGTACACAGGGAAAACCTAAAGTTTCGATTACGCCAACTGCCATTGGCATGGCTTGACTCTCCAGAAATCCAGAATAAGTGATATTTATTGTACGAGGCTTTGGTCCCCATTTTTTCATTTGGGGAAATTTTCTTTTTGTCAGTAGTCGGTGGTCAAGATGATGTAAACTGATGTTTATGTTTCCAAGTTTTTTACCTGCTGCTGTTGACAAGCTGACAGAACCAGCTTCTATTGCCTTGGCTCAAAGTATCCAAAGTCAAGACATTGCTACTCCTTTAAGTCCTGAAGCTATTACCACTACTTACGTACATCAAGGTAGTGGCGATACTCCAATTTTATTGGTTCATGGTTTTGATAGTTCGATTTTAGAGTATCGCCGACTTTTACCCCTGCTGGCTGACAAAAATGAAACTTGGGCAGTAGATTTATTGGGTTTTGGTTTTACAGATAGACAACCGGATATTGCTTATAGTCCCTTAGCTATTAAAACTCATCTCTATTATTTCTGGAAAACCCTGATTAACCAACCTGTGATTTTGGTTGGTGCTTCTATGGGTGGTGCTGCGGCGATAGATTTTACCCTCACTTACCCGGAAGTGGTGCAAAAATTGATATTAATTGATAGTGCTGGGTTGAAAGGTGGTTCAGCATTAAGTAAATTAATGATTCCCCAGTTATATAATTTAGCAGCGGAGTTTTTACGTAATCCCAAAGTGCGCGATCGCATTTGTCGCAGTGCTTATAAAAACCCAGATTTAATAAATGCGGATGCTTTATGTTGTGGGGATTTACACTTAAAAATGCCTAATTGGAGTCAAGCTTTAATTGCTTTTACTAAAAGCGGTGGTTACAGTGCTTTTAAATTTCCGCAATTGGCAAAAATTCAACAGTCAACTCTGATTTTATGGGGTGATAATGATAAAATTTTAGGAACTAAGGATGCTCCCAAATTTAAAAAAGCTATTCCCCAAAGTCAGCTAATTTGGATTAAAGATTGTGGTCATATTCCCCACTTGGAAAAAGCAGAAATTACAGCACAACATATTTTAGAATTTAGGTAAGGAGTTAGGAGTCAGGAGTCGGGAGAAAGAATTAGAAGCAGCTAAAAATATTTTCTTTGGGGTAAAGTATTCTGAATCCTTACTAACTGCGGTATGATGTGGAGCTTAAATTCTAATCATACAACCAAGTATTATTAGAGAAATCATCTTTTTTTGTATCTGGTTTAGATTTTTCTACAATTATTTCTGGTGGTTTGTAGGATTTTCTGGGATTAACTGCTAAAGATTTAGTAATTTCTTTTGCAGGTTGTTTTACGGTTTCTTTAACAGGTTCTTTCACTGTTTCTTTCACTGTTTGCTTTTTAAGTTCATTATTTTCTTCTATAAGTTGAGAATTAGATTCAGCTAATTTTAATGCTGTTTTTTTAGTTTCATAAAGTTCTTTACCTAATTTTTCTGATAAAGATTTATGTTCAGATAATGCGGTTTTTAATTCAGTGATTTCTTGTTGCAGCGTAGTTTCTTGATTTTGGTATTTTTCCAAAGATTCCTGTAAGTTCTTGATGGTAATTTCTAATTCTGCTTTAGTAGGATTTGCGCGTTTAGCGGTGGTTTCCAAGGGTGTTTTAACTGTGGTTTCCTCAAATGTAGAAATTTCTGTTTCTGCTGTTTCTGCTGTTTCTTCTGTATCTAAGACTTTTTCTGCTGTAACTTCAATCGCAGTTTCATCGGGAGATGGGGTAAATTTTTGAGCTTCTTCTTGTAATAATTCAGTCAGACGTTTTCTAGGCATTATTTTCTCCTATTTAATTATTTTCTTATTTCTAAAGTTGCGATTTTTTGCTTTCTTAAATTACTAACTGTTCACTCATCTTTTGTTCCAAAGAATCCAACAAAGTATCCACATCTTTACCAACTTGTTCAAAACACTTTTGCGGTGCTGGTTCAGGTGCAAATTGAATTAATTTAATTTCTCCTTTACCAATACCAATCATTAAAACTTCTATTTCTGGTTTATTATTATCAATAATTCCTAGAAGTTCTTGTAGTCGGTTTTCCACTCGCTCATTTAATTTTTCTACCGCTTCTTGAGGACAATAAACAAAATGCGGCTGAGGTTGTAAATCAATACCAATAGTTCCCTGACTATCGCCATTTTCTAACCACAATCCCCAAAATAAAGCAGCTAATTCTTGCTGATTTTCTTTGACAAATTTATCTAATTGTTTCCGCCACTTGGTATCCCCGGTTTCTGGTTTTGCACTGCTAAACATAATTGGTGATTGGTAATGGGTAATTGGTAATTGGTAATTCATAATTCATAATGGGTAATTGGTAAATTAACCTCCCCCTGCTCCCTGCTAGAAAGCTCCCATGCTTATTCACTATCACCTGTCACCTGTAAACTGTCACCTATCTTAACCCCGATTGTACACGCCAGAGATTGGTGTAAACGCCATCTTTCTCTAGGAGTTGTTCATGAGTTCCTGATTCTACTAATTGTCCATGTTCCATGACATAAATGCAATCAGCATTGCGGATGGTAGAGAGACGGTGAGCGATTGCAATTGTTGTCCTGTTAACTGTTATCCTTTCTAAAGAACGCTGAATAGCAGCTTCTGTTTCATTATCCACTGCCGATGTCGCTTCATCCAAGATTAAAATGGGCGGATTTTTCAAAACTGCACGAGCTATAGCTATTCGTTGTTTCTGTCCACCAGATAACTTTTGTCCCCGCTCTCCCACAATTGTCTCATAACCTTGGGGCAATCGCATAATAAAATCATCGGCTTCTGCGACTTTCGCGGCCATGATAATATCTTCCTGGGAAGCGTCAAATGTACCATAGGCAATATTTTCCGCTACAGTACCATGAAACAGAAACACATCCTGACTAACCAAACCAATACAATGGCGTAAATCTCGTAAATTTAAACTTTGTAAATTCACACCATCAAGAGTAATTTTACCATATTGGGCTTCATAAAATCTCAGCAAAAGTTTAACTAAGGTGCTTTTTCCTGACCCTGTTGAACCCACAATAGCAATGGTATTTCCGGCAGGAATTTCTAGAGATAAATGTTTAATTACTGGTAGTCTATCTTTATAAGCAAAAGTCACATTTTGAAACTCTACCGCACCCCGCACCAATTCCACCGGTAAATTAATATTTCCTGTATAAATCTCAATCGGAGTATCTAACAAATCCATAACTCGATTAGTAGAAGCCATTGCCCTTTGATATAAATCAAAAGTATCTCCTAATCTGGTTAAAGGCCACAATAATAATTGCACTAAAAACACTAAAGAACTATAAGCACCAACTGCTAGATTACCTGCTATGACTTGCATTCCCCCAAAAATCAATAATATTGTGAATGCTGCCAAAATAAACATTCTAATAATGGGAATATAAGCCGCAGAAAAAGCAATTGCTTTGGCATTACTAACCCGATAAGCATTACTTTCCGATTCTATCCGCGCTGCTTCATAATCTTCAGATGTAAAACTTTTAATAGTAGTAATCCCACTCAGATTATTAGATAATCTGCTATTAAGTAAACCCACCTTTTCCCGTACATTAGCATAGCGGGGAGCAAGTAATTTCTGAAAAGCTACCGAACCCCCTAGAATAAAGGGCATAGGTAACATAGCCATCCATGCTACACTAGGAGCTAAAATAAAAAAGGCGCTGCCAATAATTACAATAGTTGTAATCACTTGGATAATATCATTTGCACCCACATCCAAAAAACGCTCTAGTTGGTTAACATCATCATTGAGGATAGACATTAAACCACCCGTACTGCGTTCTTCAAAATAAGCTAATTCTAAGTCTTGTAGGTGTTTATAAGCATCCAGACGTAAATTATGCTGAATATTCTGCCCCAAATTCCGCCAAAGTAACTTATAGCGATACTCAAAAAATGATTCTAAGATCCAAGTAACGACCGTGAGAAATGATAAAATAGCGAACTGCCCAGAAATATTTTTAATACCTAACTGAGCAATGATAGAATCTTGTTGTTTGACAACCACATCCACTGCAATACCAATTAAAGCCGGTGGTGCTAAGTCAAAAACTTTATTGAGGATAGAAGCACCAGTAGCTAACCAAATTTGTCGTTGATATTCATGTCCATATTCCAGTAGACG
Organism: Sphaerospermopsis sp. FACHB-1094; assembly: GCF_014696195.1. Classification (NCBI taxonomy): domain Bacteria; kingdom Bacillati; phylum Cyanobacteriota; class Cyanophyceae; order Nostocales; family Aphanizomenonaceae; genus Sphaerospermopsis; species Sphaerospermopsis sp. FACHB-1094. Next base: position 18,603 of record NZ_JACJPT010000047.1, read on the forward strand.
TTGCAGAGGATGTACAAAATGCCTACGCTTTCTTGATGCTTTGTGAGATTTGATTTCTGTAGCCACAGCCCTTTAAAGTCGCGTGCATCCAATATTACCATAAATCAGGTAATAAATCCGGCTTCCTGAGCAAGAGAAGAATTATATTACTAGCAGTGTATTTTCAGAAACCTAATTAAAAATAGTTATGGGTGGGTTATTTTCAGCCAAATTAACATTAAAAATCTAAATCTTGGGCAAATATTAGTTTTAATTAACTGAATTTGTGTTATTTTACTCAAAAACCAGTATATAAAAGGAGATATAACCTTGAAAAATCAACAACTTGGAAATTTACAGACTTCAATTATAGGAATAATAGCGGCAATAATAGTGATTTTGGGGTTAAATTCCTTTGTCATTATCAATCCTGGACAAGCGGGAGTGATTAGCATCTTGGGTAAAGCTAGAGACGGTGCGTTAACAGAAGGTATCCACATTAAACCGCCATTTATCTCAGTGATAGATGTGTATGATTTAACGGTGCAGAAATTTGAAGTTCCCGCAGAAAGTTCTACCAAAGATTTGCAAAATTTAACTGCGAGATTTGCCATTAATTTTCGTCTTGATCCGATGCAAGTAGTGGAAGTAAGAAGAAAACAAGGTACACTAGAAAATATAGTTTCTAAAATTATTGCGCCCCAAACCCAGGAAGCATTTAAAATAGCAGCAGCAAAACGTACAGTAGAAGAAGCAATTACCAAAAGAAGTGAATTAAAAGAAGATTTTGATACAGCATTAGGCGATCGCTTAGATAAATATGGGATAATCGTATTAGATACGAGCGTAGTTGACTTAACCTTTTCTCCAGAATTTGCGCGAGCAGTTGAAGAAAAACAAATTGCGGAACAGAGAGCGCAAAGAGCCGTCTACATAGCAAGAGAAGCCGAACAAGAAGCCCAAGCCGAAATTAACCGCGCTAAAGGTAAAGCCGAAGCTCAAAGACTGTTAGCAGAAACTCTCAAAGCTCAAGGAGGACAATTAGTTTTACAAAAAGAAGCAATTGAAGCTTGGAAAACAGGGGGCGCACAAATGCCAAATGTGCTTGTTATGGGTGAAAATTCCCAAGGTAGTATTCCCTTTATTTTTAACTTGGGCAAAATCTCAAATCAATCTTGATTTGTATCAAAAATAAAAGGAGTCAGTCGTAGGGGCAACCCCCTGTGGTTGCCCTCTTGAGTCAGGAGTGAGCAAAAAAGAAGAAAACCATAATAGGCTGTAAATTGATATCATTAACACTGGTGGAATTTGACAAAACTGGAGCATCCTTTTTATTAACTCAGTTTCACTAGAAACAAAAGCTGATTACTGACTGCTGAATGCTTACTTACTTACTTACATATATAAAATATATAGCATGAAGATTTGATTTTTCAATTCACGAAATATACCTTAATCTTCTATAATTCTATTAACTTTTACCTTTTTCCTGTCTAACCAAGTAAATTCACACATCCAATTGCTATATGTCAACTTCTAACCGCACCAACCTCACCATTTCCGAAGCCAAAAAAATCCTCAACAAATTTAACTGCTTAGATATAGCACCTGTCCTCAAACCATTAGAAAAAGCCTTAACCCGTGAGGCAATAATTTTGCTTATTAAGCAGTCTGATTACCAAATTTTAGGGATTTGTGCTGATACAGCTGAAGAAGGAATTTTGGCAATGAAAACCTATTCTCACGCTTTCGGTTATCAAGCACCAGATAATTTACCTCACCCAGAAGGTCCAGTTTATATCAAATTAAACGGTAAAAATGGACTGTGTTATTTAGATTCCTACGCCGGACATCATCGCGGTGTATTAGTTTCTTGTCAATCCTATTATGAAGGTGGAGTAAATGAAATGTATGGACATTTACCCCTGGATTTATTTGTTGGATAGGTGACAGGTGACAGGTGACAGGTGACAGGTGACAGGGAAGAGGGGTAATAGTAATCAATTACCCATTACCAATTATCAATTACCAATCACCAATTACCCATTACCCATTACCCATTACCCATTACCAAATTTTATGAGTCTTATTACATTACAATCAGTTAAAAAAGATTTTGGGATCAAAGAAATATTAAAAGATGCCACATTTAGCATTGATGCCACTGATAAAGTTGGTTTAATTGGCACTAACGGTTCTGGTAAATCAACTTTATTAAAAATGATAGCTGGGCTAGAATCAATTGATGGCGGACAAATTTTAACCAACTCTGGTGCTAAAATTATTTACTTACCTCAACAACCAGAATTAGATGAAAATCACACAGTTTTAGAACAGATATTTGCTGATAGTGGTGAACATACAAATTTAGTGCGGGAATATGAAGAACTGACGGATAAATTAGCTCATTATCCCGAAGATTCTATATTAATGTCTCGCTTATCTCTTGTCATGCAGCAGATGGATGCTACTGGTGCATGGGAATTAGAAACCAATGCGAAAATTATTCTCACAAAATTAGGAATTGCTGACTTTGATGTGAAAGTTGGCACATTATCAGGAGGTTACAGAAAGCGGATAGCACTAGCAACAGCTTTGTTAGCTGAACCAGATGTATTATTGATGGATGAACCTACAAACCATCTGGATGCTTTATCTGTGGAATGGTTACAAAGTTATTTAAATCGCTTTCGTGGTGCATTATTTCTCATTACTCACGACCGCTATTTTTTGGATAAAGTTACTAATAGAATTATCGAAATTGATAGAGGTGACATTTACACCTATTCCGGTAATTATTCCTATTATTTAGAAAAGAAAGCTTTAGCAGAAGAATCTGCTGTAAGTAGTCAACGTAAACATCAAGGTGTATTACGTCGAGAATTAGAATGGTTAAAGAGAGGACCAAAAGCCAGAAGCACCAAACAAAAAGCCCGGATTCAACGTATTCAAGCAATGCGCGAAACTGAGTTTAAACAAGCTCAGGGTAAGGTTGATATTTCTACAGTTAGCAGACGTATTGGTAAAAAAGTTATTGAACTCAATAACATTACTAAAGCTTACAATGATAGAACTTTAATTAATGATTTTACCTATGAATTTAGTCCCGAAGATAGAATCGGGATTATTGGTGGAAATGGTTCTGGAAAATCAACTTTAATGAATATTATCACCGGACGCATTCCCCCAGATAGCGGTACTGTAGAAATTGGTAGTACAATACATATTGCTTATTTTGATCAACATTCTGAAGAATTACTATCAGCAGTTAATGAAAATCAGCGCGTAATTGATTACGTTAAGGAAGAAGGGGAATTTATCAAAATTGCTGACGGGACAAAAATTACTGCTTCCCAAATGTTAGAGAGGTTTTTATTTCCTGGAAATCAGCAATATGCACCCATTTATAAACTTTCTGGGGGAGAGAAACGGCGTTTATTTTTGTTACGCTTGCTGATTAGTACGCCGAATGTTTTGATTTTAGATGAACCGACTAATGATTTGGATGTGCAAACGTTAGCAGTTTTGGAAGAATATTTAGAAGATTTTTCTGGCTGTGTAATTGTAGTTTCCCATGATCGGTATTTTTTAGATCGTACTGTAGATACTATTTTTGCACTAGAAGAAGGTGGGAATTTACGACAGTATCCGGGTAATTATTCAGTTTATTTAGATTACAAAAAAGCTGAAGAAACTGCACAACAGGAAGCAGTTAATAGTAAAGAAAAGGCGAAAAATACCACCGAGGAAAAAACACCAACTCCAGAAACAGAAACTAAAAAACGTCGGCGTTTATCTAACTGGGAAAAACGAGAATTTGAGCAATTAGAAGGTAAAATTGCCCAATTAGAAACAGAAAAAGCAGAAACAGAAAAAGCTTTAGCAAATGTGCCACCGGGAAAATATACCCAAGTGCAAAATTTATATGAACAGGTAGAAGCACTCAAGCAAGCTATAGATGTGGCCACAGAACGCTGGTTAGAATTAGCGGAAATGGATGCGTAGAGAAGGCAGAAGGCAGAAGTAAAAATTCTCGTTCCCATACTCTGTATGGGAATGAATTATAGAAGTCAGAGACTTCTATTAAAGCAGAGGCATAGCCTCTGTTATGTCATTCCTAGCCGGAGACTAGGAACGAGATATTTTCTTCTTACTGTCACCTGTCACCTGTCACCTGTCACCTGTCACCTGTTCCCTGATTTAAGAATTATTTACGTCTTCCCCAGGCCAAGGTTGATCTACACTTATTACCCAAGGGATACCATTATTTACTGGTGAACTAATACTAATTTTGGCTTTATTAGCAAAACGCTTTAACTTATCTGCCAAATAGGGAACATTAATCATGATATTTTGGTAACTTTCGATATCATGACAAACCATCATTAATATTAAAATACCACCATTAACCTTAAAATACCAATGGCAACTGGATAAGACAACGCGCACCGTATTTTCACACGCTAGGAAAAAGCGTTTTTTAGTAACTTCTTCCAGTTGACTCATTAATAATTCGCTGATTTGCGTAGTTTTATAGGTAGGCAAATCATCTGGAGAAAGGTGTGATTTAGTCATATAATGTCGTCCTTTTTGAAAAGAACAAGATACTGACGTAATCTCTATTATTCTTGATAATTAGAATCTTAAATTACGTCAAATTTTGAGATATTCCTATCTGACAACCGTTCACTCCCTTATGAATGTTTATATAGTTGATATTTGCTCTCATCTAATTTTCCACATATTTTCTTTATAAATTGAAATACAAAACTTTATGAAGTTTTGTTAATATTGGCAAATCTAGATGCAGAACAGGTTTGAGAACCCGTTGAGTTTTTAAGTGTTTTCAGAAAATTTACATAAATATATACAAATATACAATCAATCTCTCAACAAAATTGAGGAGAAAAATTTGTACCTAGCCAGCAAATTGGCAAAATGTTGTGATATATTAGCCATCAATTTCAGGACTTACGCAAAATATCTCTCCAACCCTCTTTCCTTCGTGTCCTTCGCTCCTATGCCTTCGGCACGCTTCGCGAACGTGGTTCATTCTTCCGTGACTTATGGGTAAGTCCTAAATTTAATAAGATGAATTAAATAAGACCAAATATTTTTTAATTCATGAAAAAATTAAAAATATATTAAGTATAATTATAATCAAAAATTAAACGAGATAATGATAACTATTGGTTTGATTATAAACAATAATCAGGAAGATAAAAATATGCAAGTTAGCGCCCGTAATGCACTCAAAGGCACTGTCAAAAAAGTTGTACCTGGGTTGGTTAATTCTGAAGTAATAATAGAAATAGCTCCTGGAGTTGAAGTAACTTCAATCATTACTAAAACTTCGGCTGACAACCTAAAAATTCAAGAAGGTAGTCAGGTTTATGCTGTAATTAAAGCCACTGATGTGATCATTGCCACTGACTAAAATAGTAAATTTTTAGTCTTGATTAATTTCTAAAAAATCAATTATTCAAAAATTTTGGGTGGGTACTTTACTTACCCAAAATTAATTTACATTTGTCTGAATTTTATGTATTTAAATAAGTTTTATAGGTAGATTTGACCACAATTAAAACATAAATTGTTTTGCTTAATTTACCATTAAAGTTGGTAAAAGTCAACATGAACTTTCAATACAACTCATCATTGCATCTGTGTTCACAACCGTGTGAGCGATACAAAAAAAAGAGAGATAGAAAACTCTACCTCTCACCAGGGTATGTATAAATTATTGAAACATTAAACCGAATCAGATTTTAGTATCTGCTGGGTTTGTGAACGATGAAGCTTAAAACTTGGCACTGTTTGATGTTGTCAAAACCAACAACACGAATATAGCAGTTACCATACAGAGAACGACAAGCTTGAACTTCGCTCAATACTTCACGGGTGGTTTTAGCACCAAACAAAGGTAACTTCCACATTGTCCAGAAAAGTTCGGTAGGTTCAGAAGTTTCGTTAAACTCAACTGCTGGGATATAACCTTGACTTAAAATGTACTGAACTTGCTTTTCAATTTGCGCGTCAGACAGAGGAGGAAGATAGGAAAGGGTTTCGTAACGACGCTCTTTTGGTAAAGTTTGCATAGCTGTTGTTAGTTAAGTGGCTATTTTTTACTATTTGGTTTTTGGCACTTAAGCCTATCCTAATCAGATAAATTATCTAAATCAGGATCTGAGATTTTCTGCTGTTCTGTTTTTGGGCTGGGACTTGATAAATCTAGTTGCGTGATGCGTTCGAGATGCTGGCGACGCTGTTTCATATTGGCTTCCTGAATGCCAGTACGCACCATTTCCGGTAAGAAATCGGTTACTTCCTCTGCTATGTGTTCCCGGACAGTCATTATCCGCAAAGCCAAATCTGACTTTACTAGAAACAGTTCCTCTATGTACGCTTCTCCGTCTTGAATTTTCCCGGCAGAAAAGTTTTGCAACCAATGTGCTAGAGGAGGATTAGTTTCGCCTAGCTGCGCCAAAACAGTCATAAGTGCCTGATAAGTCAGATAACTTTGGAGAGTTTTGGCTGTGTCTTTTGCAATTTGCTTGAGATTCATGCTTGACCCAGCCCCATAGATTTTAGATTTTGGATTTTGGATTTTAAATTGCTCTAATAGTCCAAAATCGCAAATCCTAAATCATCAGACGGTATCCATTGCTTCAAACTCGAACTTGATTTCTTTCCACAGTTCGCAAGCAACGGCCAACTCAGGAGACCACTTAGCAGCTTCGCGGATAATGTCGTTACCTTCACGAGCCAAGTTGCGTCCTTCGTTACGAGCTTGGATACAAGCTTCTAGTGCTACGCGGTTAGCGGTTGCACCAGGAGCGTTACCCCAGGGGTGTCCTAATGTACCACCACCAAATTGTAGTACGGAGTCATCACCAAAGATTTCTACCAATGCGGGCATATGCCATACGTGGATACCACCGGAAGCAACTGCCATTACACCAGGCATAGAAGCCCAATCTTGGGTAAAGTAGATACCGCGAGACTTGTCTTGCTCAACATAGTTTTCACGTAGCAAGTCAACGAAGCCCATTGTGATGCCGCGTTCACCTTCCAATTTACCCACAACAGTACCAGTGTGGATGTGGTCACCACCGGACATCCGCAGGGTTTTAGCTAATACACGGAAGTGGATACCGTGGTTCTTTTGACGGTCAATTACAGCGTGCATCGCGCGGTGGATGTGCAACAACAGACCGTTATCACGACACCAACGAGCCAAGGTGGTGTTAGCGGTGAAACCTGCGGTCAAGTAGTCGTGCATGATGATGGGCATTTCGAGTTCTTTAGCGAACTCAGCACGCTTGAGCATTTCTTCGCAGGTAGGCGCGGTTACGTTTAAGTAGTGACCTTTGATTTCGCCGGTTTCTGCTTGTGCTTTTTTGATCGCTTCTGCTACAAACAAGAAACGGTCTCTCCAACGTTGGAAAGGAGCGGAGTTGATGTTTTCGTCGTCTTTGGTGAAGTCCAAACCACCACGCAAACATTCGTATACTGCACGTCCGTAGTTCTTAGCAGATAGACCTAATTTGGGCTTAATTGTACAACCCAACAAAGGACGACCATACTTGTTCAATTTGTCGCGCTCAACTTGAATACCGTGTGGAGGTCCTTGGAAGGTTTTCAAGTAAGCTACGGGGATGCGTAAGTCTTCTAAACGCAATGCACGTAAAGCTTTGAAACCAAATACGTTACCTACAATAGAGGTCAACATATTGGTTACAGAACCTTCTTCAAATAAGTCTAAAGGATAAGCTACGTAAGCAATATATTGGTTATCTTCACCAGGAACTGGTTCGATATCATAACAACGACCTTTGTAACGATCTAGGTCGGTTAACAAGTCTGTCCATACTGTTGTCCAAGTACCAGTAGAGGACTCAGCAGCTACAGCCGCACCAGCTTCTTCAGGAGGAACTCCGGGTTGGGGGGTCATCCGAAATGCTGCTAACAGGTCTGTATCTTTAGGTGTGTAATCAGGTGTGTAATAAGTAAGTCTGTAATCTTTTACCCCAGCTTGATACCCAGATTTGCTCTGAGTCGAAGTTTGCGCGTAAGACATATTTTCCTTCCAAGAAGTCACTCTTTATTACTATCAAATCACGTTATGTGCAACTTCTTATCGCCCTTTTTCTTTCTCGTTTTCTCATGATAACTATAAGAAAAACTTATATAGAAAAGACGGAGGTGGGCGGATATAGCGTTATTAGTGCTACAAAAAGCTGGCAGCGGTTGTAGTTTACCGCATATCTTCTTTTATATGTAGGCGTACTGTGACACGCTTTTAATTTTTCTTTACCCGCACACAAAGTGTTTTCTATCTCTTATGCTAACCCTACTAAACCTGATTAGTTTTAGGGAAACTTCGGAACTTTACAGGCATTCTTGGAAGTTATCCCCTCAAAATCGGAATAATTCGGGTTTTTGGGCTATATAGCTTTCATTCCCGTTTTTCCTTTCCTGATATCTTGCCCTGATAGGAGAAAAAGATATGGAGGAAACTTTGTTAACTGTGGTTTAGCTCAAGGGTGGGCGCAGGATAAAAAATTGCACACGACGCAATTTGTAACTTGACTCACAATATATCAAGATTTGGATAAGTTATTCTTTGAAACTTTTTAACTTTTATATTTAAATTTCTTATATAAGAAAAATTTTAACTTTTTGTTAAGATTGCTTTACAACTGTGTATATACAGTGTAATTAATGTCATCTCACCTATATTGCTGACAAACAGACACAATATAATTATCGAGAAAAATATGCAAATTTTATACTAAAAATACTTAACTGTATTCAGTTACTTTTTAATAGACATCTCCGGAAAAGAAGGTAGAGACGTTCCCTGGAACGTCTCTACAAGGGTTTCAAACCATTTACATTTAATTTTCGGAGATGTCTAATATCCATAGCAAGCGTAAATTTTGGTAAAAGACTAAACTAAAGGCAGCACTAAGCTTATATAGTGAATGCAATAATACTTTTAAACCTCATAATAACTGTTCGGTCATCAATCATGATCATAGAATTTTCTACTATCACTTCTGCAATTAGTAAAGTTGCTCCTCAAGCAAGTCAACTACTGATTAAACACGCGCAAAGAAACGAAGCTGTCATCAAAGTTTTACAGGAATTAAAACTCAATCCTACAGAAATTCCTAATGATATTGATGGAGTTTATGCTTATAGCTTGGTTAGGTATGGGATATTTAAACATGAAGCAATTTTAAATCTGTTTAGAGAGAAAGTAATTAAAGATTTTTTTTGGGATGCTTATAGTAATAATGCTCCCTTTCAGTTTGTCAACAATACTAAAAAGTTTCTGAATCAAAATAGTGAACTGAATAACCAGATAGTCAGGGCTAAAATTAATATATTAGCGGAATTAGAAGAATTTGGTGAGGCTTTTATTGCCATTGCTAAACAAACCAAAAACGAAAAATATGAACCTTATCCAGATTGGGATTTAGATATTTATCCTAAAGAATTTAAAGCATTAATTTTTGAAAAAACTCGCTTATTTTGCGGTCGTAATTTTGTATTTAAAGCTATTAATCAATTCTTCAATACTCAACCCAAAGGTTATTTTACCGTGATTGGTGATGCAGGGATGGGAAAAAGTGCCATAGCTTCCAAATACGTTTTAGCGACTAAATTTCCTTGTTATTTTAACATCTTTGCCGAAGGGCGCAACAAACCAGAGAAATTTTTAGCTAGTATGCGTCAACAATTAATCAAACGTTATTCTTTACAAAATGCAGAAAACGCAGATTTAAGGACATTATTAGAAAAAGTCAGTGAAAAAGGACAAAGATTAGTCATTGTTGTTGATGCACTAGATGAAGTAGAACAAGAAGGAAATAGCAATCTTTTAGATTTACCTCAAAACCTGCCTAATGGTATTTATTTTTTACTGACAAGAAGACCTTATAATCAAGAAACCAAACGTTTAACAGTTTCTCCTGATACCCCTGTCAGTGAATTAGATTTAACCAAAGGTGATTATACAGCTTTGAGTCAGGAAGATGTAAAAGAGTATCTGCACTTATTTTTAAATAATGACGCAAAATTGAGAAATTGGATTAATGAACGCAATATTGCTGAAGATAGTTTTGTGGAACAAATAGCGTTAAAGAGTGAGAATAACTTTATTTATTTACGTTATCTCTTACCGGGAATATCTGAAGGGAAATATAACGATTTAAGTTTACAGGGATTACCCCAAGGATTACAGGATTATTATACAACCCATTGGACACGCATGGGCATGGATAAAGAATCCAATGAAAAGAAAGTGAAAATACTTTATATATTGGTAGAAAGAGGAGAAGCAATTTCTAGTGAAATGATTGCGGATATTTTGGATGAAGATGAATTTGATGTGAAAGACGTTTTAGATGATTGGATAGAATATGTAACACCGAAGGTAAATTTAGAAGAAGAGAAAACCTACTATAGTATTTATCATCGAAGCTTTTTGGAATTTCTCAAAGGACAGGATAAATTAGCTAAAGGTCGGAAATTATTTAGGGAAGTTAATAAGAGTATGGCTAATTATATGCTGAACCAGATGGACTTATAATCAAAATTCAGATCCCCGATTTCTTTAAGAAGTCGGGGATATAAAACCTATAGGAGATAGAAAAAATGGGAAATATCGCCACTAAATTAGCATCAAAACCATCAGAATTTCAAAGCTTGTTTTTAGGACAATTCCCAGAACAACAATTAAAAGCTGGTAACTTAGACAAGTATTATCAAACCCTCACAGATTTTGATTTTATATCTCTCAAAATTAACTATCCTAAATTTGGAATAGAATCTCTAGTAAAAGATTATTTATTAATTGAAGACCCTGAAATATTAGAACTTTTAGCAGATGATGAAAAATTAAAATCTGAACAAATAAAAACACTCAAATTAATTCAACAAACCTTAGAATTATCAGCCCATGTAGTGAATCAAGACCGACATCAATTAGTATCACAATTATGGGGCAGATTGCAGAGTTTTGCAAATTCAGATATTCAGAAAATATTAGCAGATGCAGCACAAAGTAAAAGTGAAATTACTCGATTACGTCCCCTTACAGCCAGCTTAACTACTCCTGGGGGAAGTTTATTGCGTACTTTAACTGGTCATAAAAACCGCATAAGAACAATAGCCATAACCCCCGATGGTACAAAAGCCGTTTCTGGTTCAGATGACAACACCCTGAATGTGTGGGATTTGGAAACAGGAACAAAAATACATACTCTAATTGGTCATAACCACTTTGTAAATACAGTAGCTATTACCCCAGATGGCAAAAAAGCCGTTTCTGGTTCAGATGACAACACCCTGAATGTGTGGGATTTGGAAACAGGAACAAAAATACATACTCTAATTGGTCATAACAAACGGGTAAGAGCAGCAGCAATCACTCCTGATGGTACAAAAGCTGTTTCTGCTTCTAATGACAACATCCTAAAGGTGTGGGATTTGGACACAGGAACAGAAATCTCTACTCTGACTGGTCATAATACCTGGGTAAGAACAGTAGCCATAACCCCCGATGCTAAAAAAGCTGTTTCTGCTTCCAATGATAACACCCTGAAGGTGTGGGATTTGGACACAGGAAAGGAAATCTATACTCTGATTGGTCATAATAACTGGGTAAGAACAGTAGCCATAACCCCCGATGCTAAAAAAGCTGTTTCTGCTTCTAATGACAACATCCTAAAGGTGTGGGATTTGGACACAGGAACAGAAATCTCTACTCTGACTGGTCATAACCACTTTGTAAATGCAGTAGCCATAACCCCCGATGGCAAAAAAGCTGTTTCTGCTTCCAATGACAAAACCTTGAAGGTATGGGATCTGGAAACAGGAACAGAAATCTCTACTCTGACTGGTCATAACCACTTTGTAAGAGTGATAGCAATTACCCCCGATGGCAAAAAAGCTGTTTCTGGGTCAGATGACAAAACCTTGAAGGTGTGGGACTTGTACACAGGAAAGAATCTATATACTCTGATTGGTCATAATAACTTGCTAAATACAGTAGCCATTACCCCAGATGGTAAAAAAGCTGTTTCTGGGTCAGATGACAATACTCTGAAAGTGTGGAATTTACAGTCAGCAAAGGAATTCTCTACCCTGACTGGTCATAACAACTGGGTAAATACAGTAGCAATTACACCCGATGGCAAAAAAGCCGTTTCTGCTTCAAATGACGAAACCTTGAAGGTGTGGGATTTGCACACAGGAAAAGAACTCTCTACCCTGACTGGTCATAACGACTGGGTAAATGCAGTAGCAATCACCCCCGATGGCAAAAAAGCTATTTCTGGTTCTGATGATAATACGTTAAAATTGTGGGATTTAGAAACATTTCAGGAAATTTGTACCTTTACAGGTCATGAAAATTGGGTGAGGTCAGTTGCAATTACACCTGATGGCAAAAAAGCTGTTTCTAGTTCTGATGATAATACGTTAAAATTGTGGGATTTAGAGGAAAGAAAGGAAATTTCTAATTTTACTGGTGATACATCAATCATAAGTTGTGCTGTTTCCCCAGATGGGTTAATGGTTGTCGCTGGAGAACAATCAGGTCGTGTTCATTTCCTAAGATTGGAAGGGGGGTTTAAAAATGAATAATATCATCCAAAATACAATTGATATTCCCAGATATCCCCCAGAATTTCAGCAAATTATAACCGCTAAGAATCATAACTTTGTCGGTCGTGAATTTGTCTTTTCTGCTATCAATAACTTTCTTCATCAATATGACCGTGGCTATTTTACTATAATTGGTGAACCGGGTATTGGTAAAAGTGCGATTATTGCCCATTATGTTAATGAAAATCCAGGAATTGTATATTATAATGTAGATATTTCTGGAAAAAATCGCGCTGATGAATTTCTGTCTAACGTTTGTACACAATTAATAGAAATTGCCCAAGCTAAAGGCATTAAAAACATAGATGATAATTTAATTAATTCTACTACAGAAAATAGTAGTTTTTTATCTTTGTTATTGCAACAAATCAGTGATAAATTACATCCAGAACAAAGGTTAATTATTACTATTGATGGTTGTGATAGAATTGATATTAACAATCAAATACGTGGTTCAAATCTTTTTTATTTACCCCGTTATTTACCTGAAAAGGTTTATTTTATCCTTGCTCGTCGTCCGTTTTTAGCAGATAAGTCTGGTTTATTAATTGAAACTCCATCTCAATCTTTAGATTTATCTAACTATCCTGAACAAAACCGCGCTGATATTCAGGAATATATCAAAAAATATATCAAAAATTCTAGTCCTGAAAATATTCATCATCAGTTAATACCGGATGAAACTAATTTTATGTATGTCCGGGAAGTTTTGACAGGAAATAATTTAGATAATTTAATCAAATATTATCAAATTCATTGGAAACAGATGTTTTTAAAAACAAGTAGCCATGAATCAATGGCTTTACAGGTATTAACTATGTTAGTTAAAGAGCAACCAATTTCACTAGAAACAATAGCGGAAAGATTAGATGAGGATGAATATGATATTAAGGTAATTTTAGACAATTGGCGAGAATTTTTACATTTAGAAAATATAGCAGATGAGATTAATTATAGTCTTTATCATCCTCATTTCTGTCAATGGTTACGGGAGAAAATTGAATTGAGTGAGTAAATTGAGTAAAACTTAGATTAGATATCTCCGAAAATGAACTATGCGTAACTTGAAACCCTTTATTTTTAAACTTTCTTTGTATTTTAATCTTGAAAGCTGATAGCTGACTGCTGAATACTTATCAATTATGTATTCTGTCTTCTAAATACTGACTTTTCAAGTTTGCTACATTATAACCAATTAATGGAAGAATATGGTAAGAATACAGCCATAAGACATTAGTAAAATTAACTAGAAAGGAATATAAACGTGGACATATTTCACAAACATACTCATTTATTGATAATATCCGCGCTTTTGGGGTTAATATCTGTACCCTGGTTAGAAAATTCTGCACTAGGACAAAATAACCCTGATCCAAAACTCAGTAATGCAGCTACTTACCCAGTTGCACCCCCACCAAAAAGAGTAGACCCTTTACCCGATGAACGGGATGTCCTAGAGAGAGAAACAGAAACAGATTATCGGATCAGTAACTTATTAAAGGATTTTTCTGGTAATTTGTGGGTTGGTTCTTGGCGGGGTTTATCACGCATTGACCCGAATACAGGTAATATTATTGCCCGTGTCAGTTTACCAAATGTGACTATTACTGCCTTAGCTGAAGATAAAGTTGGTCGTTTGTGGGTAGGTAACTATGAAGGTTTAACGCGAGTAGACCCCCGGACTAATGAAATTACCGCACAAAATTTATTACTACCTTCCAAACGAGTATTATCTTTGCTGGTTGATAAACGTGGTTATTTGTGGGCTGGTACAGATGCAGGTTTAGCTTTGGTTAGTCCCGACCAAGGCTTAATTATGACAAATTTAAAAAATCTACCGGGTGTTAGTGCCAATGCCATGACCTTAGATGCAGATGCTCAGTTGTGGGTGGGAACTTTAGATGGACTGGTCAGGGTAAATACTGCCAGTGCTTTGATAATGAAGAGGATAAATAATTTACCAGGGGCGACAGTACAAACTTTAGCCATCAGTCCTGAAGGGTTAATTTGGGCGGGAATGCCAAATCAATTATTGGTAATAAACCCCAAAAATGGGATTGTGTTAAGGTCTGTAACTCCTCTGCGCGGCAAAAATGTCACTTCAGTTCATTTTGCTGAAGATGGTAGTGTGTGGGTAGGAACTAACAACGGTTTGTTACGATTAAGTCCCGATACCGGAGCTTTATTAGACCAAGTAACAGGTTTGCCTTCTCGTCAGGTGTTGACTCTTGCCCCTGATGTGGGTAATAAGTTATGGGTGGGAACCAGCGAGGGGTTAGCGTGGTTAATGCCTACAATGGAAAAAGCACGGCCTCATTTTGGTTTTGGGCGGAGTGTGAAGTAGGGAGTGGTGATTGGTGATTGGTGATTGGGAAAGAAGGCAAAAGGCAAAAGGCAAAAGGCAATAGGCAAGAGTTTCTGAATTTTGAACTTTGAATTTTGACTTGATGCCTCCCCTACCTCCCCTACCTCCCCTCTCACAAGGGTAGGTATTTTACATTGTCGTCAGGGCAAGACTTGGTGGACAAGGTGGACAAGGTGACAAGGGAGGAAAACAGTACAAATTCTGTATTCTTAGTCACAAAAATAGTCCGTCAAAAAACCATTGTCCGTATAAAATCTTCCTTGTCCATCCCTTCGACTACGCTCAGGACAAGCCTTCCTTGTCTTCCTGGTCTTGCCTTCACAGATCATATTAAAAACCTACCCCTGTGAGCTGCCCCCTGCCTCCTGAATGAACTCCTTGAACTCCTGAACTCCTGATTATGCCAATTACTACCCAGCAATTAATACAATGGAAACAGCAAGGACGGGCAATTGTCGCTTTGACTGCTTGGGATTATGCGATCGCTCAACTGTTAGATACAGCTGGTGTAGATTTAATCTTGGTGGGTGATTCTCTGGCAGTTATGCTGGGATATGAAACCACTCTGCCAGTTACGTTAGAAGAAATGATCCACCATGCTAAAGCTGTGCGTCGTGGTGTAAAACGGGCTTTGGTGGTGGTAGATTTACCATTCTTAACTTATCAAGAAAGTGTTTCCCAAGCGATGCACTCTGCTGGCAGAATACTGAAAGAAACTGGCGCACAGGCGGTAAAATTAGAAGGTGGCTATCCGGCAATGGTCGAAACTGTAGCCCGGTTGGTACAAGCTGGTATTCCTGTCATGGGTCATGTGGGTTTAACACCGCAATCAGTACATCAACTCGGTTTGCGACAACAGGGCAAAACTCAGACCGCAGGAGAGCGCATTTTCAATGAGGCGATCGCTCTAGAACAAGCTGGTGTATTCTCTCTAGTCTTAGAACATATCCCCGCCAATTTAGCATTAGAAATTACTCAAAAAGTACGTGTTCCTACCATCGGCATCGGTGCGGGTGTTGATTGTGATGGTCAAGTATTGGTGACTTCTGATGTTTTGGGGCTTTCAGAAAAACAGCCACCCTTTGCTAAAGTTTATACAAACTTACGAGAACAAATTACCAACGCAGTCCAAAGTTACGCCTTAGAAGTGCGCGGTGGCCAATTTCCTAATTAGTTATTGGTGATTGGTCATTAGTTATTAGTCATTGGTCATTAGTTTAATTTTACCCAATCACCAGTCACCAATCACCAATCACCAATGTCATTTAGGTACATCTGAGTAATTCCATTACTATAGAGTACGTAAGGCTGCTAGTTTGTTATAGAAACACATAATTTTTGCTGAATTGTTGCGGATAAGGACTAAACTTAAAAATCTTGTACAGCAAATTCGTAAGCAGTCAGGAGTCAGGAGTCAGAATGTTTTATCAAACAGTAGATTATCAAATATATGATTTTGGACGTAACTGTTAAAAACCTGACTGCTGACCGCTAATAGCTAAATGCTTGCGGAAAACCTATAATTGTAAATGAAGTAATCATGTCTAAGGTTCTTGTTTCCGATCCCATTGACCAAGCTGGTATTGACATTCTTTCCCAAGTTGCTACAGTTGATGTCAAAACAAATCTAAAACCAGCAGAACTAATAGAAATTATTGGTGAGTATGACGCGCTGATGATTCGTTCTGGAACTCGCGTTACTCAAGAAATTATTGAAGCCAGTACCCAATTAAAAATTATTGGCCGTGCTGGTGTGGGTGTGGATAATGTGGATGTTCCTGCGGCTACTCGTAAAGGTATTGTAGTCGTTAATTCCCCAGAAGGAAATACCATTGCGGCTGCCGAACACGCATTAGCAATGATGTTATCTTTATCTCGTCATATCCCCGATGCTAATGCTTCTGTAAAAAGGGGAGAATGGGACAGAAAAACTTTTGTCGGTGCGGAAGTCTATAAGAAAACCCTGGGTATTGTGGGGTTAGGAAAAATCGGTTCTCATGTTGCTCATGTAGCTAAGGCAATGGGGATGAAGTTATTAGCTTATGATCCCTTTATTTCTACAGAAAGAGCAGAACAAATTGGTTGTCAGTTGGTGGAATTAGATTTATTATTCCAACAAGCAGACTATATCACTTTACACATTCCCAAAACTCCAGAAACTGCCAATTTAATCAACGCTAAAACTTTGGCGAAGATGAAACCCACCACCAGAATTATTAACTGTGCTAGGGGGGGAATTATTGATGAGGCAGCATTGGCAGCGGCGATTAAAGAAGGTAAAATTGCAGGTGCAGCTTTAGATGTATTCGACTCTGAACCTTTGGCAGAATCTGAGTTGCGATCGCTGGGTAAAGATATAATTCTCACACCCCATTTAGGTGCATCTACTGCCGAAGCCCAAGTAAACGTAGCCATAGACGTGGCAGAGCAAATCCGCGACGTGTTGTTAGGACTACCAGCCCGTTCTGCGGTAAATATTCCTGGACTCGGACCCGATATCTTGGAAGAACTCAAGCCGTATATGCAGTTAGCGGAAACCTTGGGTAACTTGGTAGGACAACTGGCAGGTGGCAGGGTGGAAACACTGAATGTTAAACTACAAGGGGATCTGGCTACTAATAAGAGTCAGCCTTTAGTAGTAGCGGCGCTGAAAGGGTTGCTTTACCAAGCTTTGCGGGAACGGGTAAATTATGTCAATGCCAGCATAGAAGCCAAAGAAAGAGGTATTCGGGTAATTGAAACCAGGGATGCTTCAGCAAGAGACTATGCAGGTTCGCTACATTTGGAAGCTACAGGTACTTTAGGTACTCACTCTGTCACAGGTGCTTTGTTGGGTGATAAGGAAATTCACTTAACTGATGTGGATGGTTTCCCCATTAATGTGCCACCTAGCAAATATATGCTGTTCACCTTACACCGGGATATGCCAGGAATTATCGGTAAACTCGGTTCTTTACTGGGCAGTTTTAACGTTAACATTGCCAGTATGCAGGTAGGAAGGAAAATCGTCCGTGGTGATGCAGTAATGGCTTTAAGTATTGATGATCCTTTACCAGATGGCATCTTGGATGAAATTAAACAAGTATCTGGTATTCGGGATGCTTATACAGTAACACTTTAAAACAGGTGACAGGTGACAGGTGACAGGTGACAGTTATATTCTTTATTCCCTGTTTCCTGTTCCCCGTTCCCTGTTCCCTGTACTAGTAATTTAAAATTCTATGGCAAATACTTGGTGGGAACTGAAAATTTTATGTGAACCAGACCTAGAAGATTCTATCTTTTGGCGACTGGAAACTTTTGGCTGTCGTGGTACTGCTATTGAAAGCAAAGGAAATTCATCGCTGTTAAAAGCTTATTTGCCTAGCTTTCAAGCACAATTATTAGATTTATCGGCGTTATCTTTATGGTTGCGTCAAGATGCTTTGTGTATCGGGTTGCCTTCTCCGCTGTTACACTGGAATTTGATTGATGAGGAAGACTGGTCTAGTAGTTGGAAACAATATTGGCAACCTCAAGATATTGGCGATCGCTTCTTGATCAACCCCGCATGGCTACCATTACCTGCATCATCAGAACGGTTGGTGATTCGTCTTGATCCTGGTGTTGCTTTTGGTACAGGTAATCACGCCACAACTCAACTATGTCTAGAATCTCTGGAAATGCGCCTAAGTGCAATTCCTGATTCTTTTATAGGTACAGAAAATAAAAAAGATTCCCTAGTAATTGCGGATATTGGCTGCGGTTCTGGTATCCTTTCTGTAGGTGCTATACTCCTGGGGGCAAAAAAAGTTTATGCAGTTGATAATGATCCTTTGGCGGTAAAATCAACTTTGAGCAATCGCACCCTTAATGATATTAATTCAGAACGCTTGATCCCAGCCTTGGGTAGTGTGGACGTTTTGACAAAAATAATTGATCAGCCAGTTGATGGTATTGTTTGTAATATTTTGGCTGATGTCATTATTGAGTTAATTCCAGAAATGGCAGCTATTATTAAACCAAGTACCTGGGGTATTTTTAGTGGTATTTTATTAGAACAATCTAAAGCTGTGGCTGATGTTTTAGAACAAAATGGTTGGGTTGTGGCTACCCTGTGGAAACGCAAAGAATGGTGTTGTTTAAATGCCAGACGTTCTTAAAAACTGGTGACTGGTGACTGGGGACTGGGGACTGGGGACTGGGGACTGGGGACTGGGGACTGGGGACTGGGGACTGGGGACTGGGAAG
>NZ_JACJPT010000048.1:0-36907 GCF_014696195.1 Sphaerospermopsis sp. FACHB-1094
TGGGGACTGGTGACTGGTGACTGGTGACTGGTGACTGGTGACTGGTGACTGGGGACTGGGGACTGGGGACTGGGGACTGGGGACTGGGGACTGGTGACTGGTGACTGGGTAATCAATTTTATGTTTCCCAATCAACTGTCAACTATCAACTGTCAACTATCAACTATCACCAATCACCAATCACCAATCACAGAGCATAAATACCTAATTGTTTTAGTTGTCGGGTTCTGTTGCGTAGGTAGTGAATATTTTTATATGGACAACTTTATTTCCAAACCTGGGAAATTGTTATAGAACTGTAAACAGGGAGCCGCTGAATGAGTAACAATACAGTAAGTCAACACCGCCATCCAAACAGTCATCCAATCCCCAGAACTACTAAAGCTGTGGAACTTCAAGCCCTAAGTAATATGTGGACGCGCTAAGATTGGCTTTCTTTTCCCTCCACAGGTTTCTGCTGGTTCTTACCAAACAGATACTCCGGGCTAAAAACCTCCTAGCTATGTCATCTGGGAATGCTGGAAACTGTGACTCAAAGTGTGGACATCTCAACCATCGTGTGAGATTCTTCCTATTTGCATCTTCTAAACCTCAACCAACCGCTTGCGTATTTGTTGTTCTAGATAGATAATGGGAGTTTACCCAGATGCGGTTTGGTATTACACAAATTAATTGATTTATAGTCATATATAGGCTATAACAGGCATAAATAAAACATTTTTACGCCTTCATAGTCAATGATATAAATCAATAGTTTTGGGGAAATTCCAGAAAATGACACCCTAGCTCTGGTAAGACACTTAGCACAAGTCCAAGCCTTTTTTTATTTCACTGTCAAAATTAATTGAGGGAGATAATCAAACAATTAGGCAGGTGATGTAAATTAAGTAGTCCCGACAGCTATTAACCAAGGGATAGAGGGTATGTAGTTCACCCTGTGAGGTAAAACCTCACAAAATAAAACCTGAGATATTTGTCAATGGTTTTATGAACTATATTCAAAAAACCGGAAGTTATTGAGCGGATGATCCCAAAACACTTAATTGGCATCTATGGAAATGTAAGCATAAGCCTTTTTCAACCATTTTTTGCCAGGAACTTCCTTAGTTTCTTGTGAACCTCTAGAGGCTTAACATTCAAAACAGGATATAGCAGAGCAACAGTTAACAAATGAAAGTGCGGGTGAGTTGTCAGTTAGGGTGATCTTCAGCTAAATACTGAACCTGTCAACCAGACGGATTATGATTTAATCAGGTTTTTTAGCCCGCTGCTTTCAAAAGAATATATAATAGCGCATTATAAATACTATTGCTCTCCGTATCCTTACTAGACTTTTGCCATTAAGTTACTAGTAGTATGTTAAGAGTGCCTACCACTTTCACAACCACAAAAAACCAAGGCAAGTTAAGTGGGAAAAACAGTACGTGCGGCCAGCGCGGAATTTACGCCTGTGGACAAGAACCCGGCGACGGGCTTGGTGGAAGCAGGAAGCAAACAACAAAATGTTCCAGGTTCTAGGGTGTATTTGCTTATGCCCCTGCCATGAACAATTTTTGTCAGGTTTGTTTTGCACAACATCTCACATAATCCACCAAAGAGGATAACTATTCAAGACCTTGATGGATTGAAGCGCGACAAGTGCCACTGCTATGAAAGAGTCCAGCATGAAAGATCACAAACGACTTCTATTAATTGATGATGACCCTAACCTCATCTTGCTGGTGAAGGATTACTTAGAATTCCGGGGCTACGAAGTCATCACGGTTGAAAATGGACGGCAAGCTCTGGAAATATTAGACCATGATGTTCCAGACATGATCATCTGTGACGTGATGATGCCAGAAATGGACGGGTACACTTTTGTGGAACAAGTCCGGCAAACTGAACGCACTAGCTGGATACCTGTTCTCTTCCTGTCCGCTAAGGGGCAAAGTGCAGACCGAGTTAAAGGTCTGAATAAAGGTGCTGACGTATATATGGTCAAGCCCTTTGAAGCAGAAGAACTCGTAGCACAAGTAGAATCTTCACTCAAGCAAACTATCCGTTGGAAAGAACATCAAACTAAGGGAGGGGAAAACGGTTCTCGTATCCAGGTTCCCTTTGATGTCCAGTTAACTCCCACAGAACTGAAAGTGGTTCAGTTTGTGGCTAGGGGTTTAGCTAACCGGGAAATCGCTGAAGAACTAAATGTTAGTCAGCGTACAGTTGAAAGCCATGTTTCCAATATGTTGGGCAAAACCAATCTCCACAACCGTACTGAACTAGCACGGTGGGCGATTGAAAATCAAATGGCTTAAATGTTCCACTGATTTGGTGAAGGTTTGAGTTTTGAGTTAAAAAATCATAACTCAAAGCTCAAATCCTTTATTTGATCTTGACTTTAGTTTGATAGCCAGTAAAAAACATGACATGAATTGTGAAGCATACAGATTTTTCAATTCCAACTTCATAATTCATGTTTTATGATACTTTCCTCAATTGCTATCTTCCAACCCAGATATCACCTAAAATTATTTATACAGGCTAATTATAGGGACTGGTGACTGGTGACTGGTGACTGGTGACTGGTGACTGGTGACTGGGGAAGAAAATTTTAGATTTTAGATTTTAGATTTTAGATTTTAGATTTTAGATTTTAGATTTTAGATTTTAGATTTTAGATTGAAGTTAACAAAAACAATCCAAAATAAATAACTCCTGCCTCCTGCCTTTTGCCTTCTGCCTCCTGTTCCCTGTTCCCTGCTCCCTGCTCCGTGATTAAGTAATCTGTTCCGTAGGGATTTCTATGATAAATTCTGTACCATAACTAGGGTCAGAACAAACATAAATATTGCCTTGGTGCTTTTCGATGATTTGATAGCTAATTGCCAGTCCTATACCAGTTCCCTTGTTGACAGGTTTGGTTGTAAAAAATGGATCAAATATCTTGCTTTGTAATTCTAAACTAATGCCTGGTCCATTATCTCGGATGCTAATTGTGATCTTACCAGAATCAGTTTTTTTGGTTTTAATTACTATTTGTTTTTGTTTTTTTTGTTCTTGTTCTAATAAGGCATCAATGGCATTACTGAGGATATTCATAAATACTTGGTTGAGTTGGGCTGGATAACATTCAACTAATGGTAAGTCTCCATATTCCTTAATCACCTCAATTTCTTGTTTTAGCCTATGAGAAGTGGCATTTGCTGTTGAGAGTGCTTTGAGGTTGTTATAGGCTTTAGAATGATAACGGATGCGGGCAATTAACTCCACTACATCGGGCAATTTAATTAAATAGTCGTTAGCACCAGCAACAAAAGCATCTGCTTTAGTTTGTGGATCTTCTTTGCTGGAGAGCATGACAATAGGAATATTATAGGTTGCTGGATGGGAGCGAAACCAACGTAATAGCATTAGTCCATCAATCTCAGGCATAATCATGTCTAAGATAATGACTGTAGGCTCAAGGGAAATAGCTTTTTGAATAGCCTGTGCGGGGTTGTCTATATAATGAAAAGCGATATTTTGCTTGTTAGCTAGTAATTTGCCAACTGCTTCGCCGATTATTGGTTGATCATCAATTAGTAAAACTTTAACTACATCTGTATTTAACGATGACGATAGAGGCGTTTAAATTTTGAGGAAACTGGGACAGAATAGTAACTAAAGCTTGGGGACCACCAGTGGAAGAACCGATGACTATGAGAGGTGGTTGTGGTTTTGGGGAAGTTGTGGGTTTGAGTCGTGGATCAAACTGCGATCGTCCACGGGCAGACTTACCGATTAATCTAGCAATAGTGGATATTTTCTTTAATAATCTAATGCTATATCTGTAGGTTCACCTAAACTAATAGCTGGGGTATTGACAGCATCTAAGAACTTGCTCAAGCTGAATGTATATCTGTTGATAGTTTAGTTGGTAAAGCTATTGAGAGCTACATTTTGACTCACAAATTACGCGCATTGCGTTCTTATTTGATGCCAAATCAGGGAACAGTATATACAGATAAGGAAATTTTTGAGATAATTTCATGAAGCTAGTTATCAATTGATAATTGAAAATTGACAATTGTTTCATTCAATGTTTAAAACCTCCCCTTTCAAGGAGAAAAAAATCAAAAAATTCCGCTTTTTCAATTCTCTCCCTGCAAGGGAGAGGTAATTGTCAATTGTTCATTGTTAATTGTCCATTATTGAAAGATATCCATAAAAATTTTAACTTTTATCCCAGAAGATTGTTTTATGGAAAGAATAAATTACTCGCAAATTATTCAAGATATTTTACGTAATCATTCTCGTAATGATATCGCTAATGGTACAGAAATTCAACTGCTTTTTGATACGCAACGTCATCATTATCAAGTATTAAATATTGGTTGGAAACAACAAATTAGAACTTATGGGGTGATCATTCATGTTGATATTAAAGATGATAAAATATGGATACAAAGAGATGGTACAGAAATTGGTATTGCTAATGAATTAATGGCTGCTGGTGTCCCTAAAGAAGATATTGTTTTAGGATTTCACGCGCCTTATAAGCGGCAATTTACAGGTTTTGCGGTGGGATAATACGGTGGGATAATAATTTATTTCCATTTTTTACCATTACATAACAGGTTTATTCTTTATCAATAATCAGACTAACACCACAGCGAATCGCTGCTTCTGCTAACCGATTATCAAGTGTTGCTAATGGTAATTTCAACCGCAATGCTAATTCTAAATAAGCTGCATCATAAGCGGCTAAACCTTCTTGTCTTGCTAATTTCAAGGTTGCATCTAAAGCATTTGTATCTGTAGCTATATCAACTTGAATTAATAGGGACTGTAATAAATTAATAGCTTCTTCAGATTGTTCTTTTGTCATGCGGTTACGTCGTTCTGCTACAACAAGAGTATTAGCAATCTCCAGCGACCAAATTCCTGGTACAAATGCTTCAGAATCTACCATCGTTGCTAATATGGAATTAGCATAATCATTATTTTCGTCTACCAAACACCAGCTAATTGCTACCGAACAATCTAAAACAAACTGCATTAAAATCTTCGTCCTTCTTCAATCATTTCACGGATTAGGTTTTTATCTAAACCTACTTCTTTCCTTAGTTGTTGCATTCTACTAATTGCGTCTTGAATTGATTTTTTAGTAGTGGCTTTTCCCCAAGCGTTATGTTTTATTGTGGTAGCTTCTGTATTATCTAATGGTTGGACAACTACCAATACTTCTACAGATTTATCTTTAAAATCTGTATGGGTTTGGATTTGCAATATACCATCTGTACCAATATGTGCCAGCAATTTTATTGTTTCCATTTTTACCACCATTCTTAGGTACAGGTTGCCAATTTCTGTATTTATTTATGATATGTGTTAAAAGTATGCAGATCATGAAATAACCATCGGCATTTTTTCCGGGCTATACTAACAGTAACTATCTCTAGCCCTCATGATTACGTCAAGTCTGGCTGAAATGAGAACATCCTCAAAGCCATACACAGACTGCCTTTTTAATTTTCGGACAGGTCTATTGCAGATCAATCAGGTAAAAATTTTGATCAAAAAGCCTTGCACCAAAAGGGTTTTACTGCTGACCGCTGACCGCTGACCAATGAAAGCTGCTGTAAATAAAATACTCAACTTCTGTGAAAAGTCGAGTATCTGGATATTGCTACTAATTGTTTTGTAAATATTCAATGGCAGCATCTAATTTTGATGGGTATGCTTCCGCAAACCTTTCAAACCAAAGTCCTTCAGATGAGAAGGGATCTAATTTAGATAACCATGCTTGAGCTTGCTTCTGCAAATTCTCAAGTTGTTGAGCTTTAAGTTGTACTTGACGAATTTTTTCCTGTTCTAATTCTTGCTGTTTTCTCAATTCTTCAGCCGCATCTTGTTCAGCAAAATCAGCTTTGACATCTGCTAATAAGTTATCTATTAAAGCATCGGACTTAGAAGCAGAATTCATCAAGGGTTTGGCTGTAGTTACTGTCGGCTTTTGTGGCTGCTGTGGTTGAGGTTTTTCCCCTTTGTATTCAGCCTGAATTTCCGCTAATAACTGATCAATGGAGTCCATTGTAAACACTCCTCATTATGAGTTTAGCTAGTGAGTTTAGCTAGTCAGTGATGGCATTAAGTAGCACTTCTGATAAACTCAGATCTTCCATATCTTCCATTGTTACTGTATCACAAATATCAAATTTTGCCCCAGCACTTTGCAGTTCATCATCTAAAACTTTCAAAAAGCGAGTAGCCTGGGCATCAGTACCAACTTGAATAAAGGAAATTGCTAATTCTTCATCTCGATCAAGTCGGCGCGATGCTTCGATAATAACTTTCATTACCGCCTTACGATCATCAGGTTCACCATCAGTTACAACTAAAATTGTCTCGCCATTTTCTTTCGTTTGCCCGCTAGATTTACGCTGAAAATAATCATCAGTAGCGTGTTTCAATACACCTGCTAAATCAGTTGTCCCGGCTGGATCATTTTCCCGAAAAATTTGTGCTACTTTACTAGAGGTAACATTATCATAACGTTTGAATCTACCGGAAAATAAATAAACAGTTATGCCATCAGGGTCAAATTGTTCGCATTTACTAGCTAATGCAAAAGTAGATTCTTGTGCTGCTACCCATCTGGTTCGTCCACCTTTTTGATCTGGGGTGGCCATGCTACCGCTTTTGTCTATAATTAAAGTGTAATCACGATTGTCTAACATTTTTCCATTCTCCATTTATCATTAGTCAATTCAGCCAGCCTAAGACACTAAATATTTAGTCACCTATGGCATTGATTAAAACATCCGTGAGGCTCATTTCTCCTAAATCTTCCAAGGTGATAGTATCGCAAATATCAAATTTAGCCCCAACAGTTGTTAATTCATCATCTATAGCTTTGAGAAATTTTGTAGCTTGAGAATTTTCACCTACTTGAATCATGGAAATTCCTAATTCTTTCTCTTGTTCCATTTGGTAAGTAGCTTTGATGATGATTTCAAATATTGCTTGTCTATTGCCTGGTATCCCATCAGTTATCACTAAGATTGTTTCCCCATTAGGCTTAGTTTTACCAGTTGCTTTACGTTGAAAGTAGTTATTAAGGGCATCTTGAAGTACACCTACTAAATTAGTTGTATCCGCAGGTTGATTTTCTGCAAAAATTTGGGCTACTTTCTCAGCGGTAACATTATCAAAGCGTTGAAATTTGCGGGCAAATAAATAAATGGTGATACCATCTGAATCAAATTCTTCACACTTGCGAGCAAGAGCAAAAGTTGATTCTTGTAAAGCTAACCATTTGGTTTTGTTGGTGTACCCTAATCCCAATGGCTTTCCCATACTGGCACTATTGTCTATCAGCAGTGTGTAATCACGATTTTCTAACATTGATAATTCTCCAGTGATCCAGCTATTAAAGTAGCTCTTAAAGTTGAGTTGATGGTTTTGAGTCAGGAGTCGGGAGGTAGGAGGCAGCTATGCTGGAGTTTTTTTATTTTGGATTTTGGATTTTGGATTTTGGATTGTTTTTGTCAACTCCAATCTAAAATCTAAAATCTAAAATCTAAAATTTTTCTCCCTATTCCCTATTCCCTATTCCCTAGCTTCACGACAAGACTTTTTCACTAAACCCTAATTAGTCAGTGATGGCATTCATCAACACATCTGCCAAACTCATTTCTTCTAAGTCATCTAAAGTCACGGTGTCACAAATATCAAATTTAGCGCCTACACCTTGCAACTGATCATCTAGTGCTTTGAGAAATTTTGTCGCTTGAGCATCTGAGCCGACTTGAATCATGGAAATTCCTAATTCTTCATCTCGCTCCATTTGCCTAGTGGCGCTAATGATGACTTCAAATACGCCTTTGCGATCATCAGGTTCACCATCAGTTACCACTAAAATTGTTTCTCCATTGGGTTTAGTTTGCCCTGAAGCTTTACGCTGAAAATAATTATTGAGGGCATCTTGTAATACACCTGCTAAGTTGGTTGTACCCGCAGGGTCATTTTCTTGAAATATTTGAGCAACTTTGGCGGAAGTGACATTTTCATAACGTTTAAATCGCCCAGAAAAGACATAAACTGTAATCCCATCGGGATCAAATTGTTCTGCTTTTCTAGCTAAAGCGAGGGTAGACTCTTGGGCAATCTCCCATCTACTTCTACCACCAACTTGGTCAGGAGTTGACATACTGCCACTTTTATCAATGATTAGGGTATAGTCGCGATCGCTCATCATAAATACCTCTAATGATTTTTCGGTTTCTATTTTAACTCTTAGGTCAGACGATGATATCTAGATGTAGAGGTATTGTAATAATCATTTAAACTATTCTCATCTATAAACAACCGTTTTCTGCGGTAAAATCCCTAAATAAGTCAATATTGCAGCATAGGTAAATGTCGAGCTTTCAAGTTAATTCACTCAGATCAGGAGAACAACTATGACTATTACCAATGTCACAGAAGCAACATTCAAACAGGAAGTGTTGGATAGTGAGACTCCGGTTTTAGTGGATTTTTGGGCCCCTTGGTGTGGACCTTGTAGAATGTTGTCTCCTGTTGTTGAAGAAGTAGCCGCTGAATATGAAGGACAGGTGAAAGTGGTGAAAGTGAACACAGATCAAAATCCCACAGTTGCTAGTCATTATGGTATTCGTAGCATCCCCACTATCATGGTATTTAAGGGGGGTAGGCAAGTTGATACAGTGGTCGGTGCGGTTCCCAAAACTACTTTAACTAAAACTCTAGCACAGTATATTACCGTATAGTCATTACCTTTGATCAGTTATAGCAAAAGTCAGGAGAATGGCTAACGCCACGCTTACTTCGACTGCGCTCAGTACAAGTCGCTATCAAGAAGTCAGGAACAGGTAAAAGATGTGATTAGGACTAAAGATGATGCCAAGATTGCGATCGCTGTCTTGGTAAATATAGGTTATGCGTAAGTATTCAGCTATAGGAATCTTGCATACCCAGATCCCCGACTTCTTTAAGAAATTGGGGATCTTTTTGAAAGTAAAGTCATGTTTGATCATTGTTTCTGGACAGACAATACCCAATACCTCCAGATTCGATTTAATCATATCTGTAATAATTACACAATTGAGTGGTACAACTGATAACCACGAGATTAAATATCTAATTGCGGCATAGCGAGCGATAATAAGGTTAAAAAAAATCGGTAATAGGAAATTTTCAAAATATGAGCGGTAAATTAATTGTATTTGAAGGTGTGGAAGGTTCTGGTAAAACTACTCAGATGCAACTGTGTAGTCAGTGGCTAGAAACTTTAAGTGTATTAGTTATTCTGACTCGTGAACCAGGGGGAACAAAGTTAGGGAAACATTTACGACAGCTATTGCTGGAAAAATCAGAGGATAAACCTGTGGGTGAGGTTACGGAATTATTATTATACGCTGCTGATCGGGCGCAACACATCGAGCAGGAAATTAAGCCAAATTTAGGAGCAGGAAAATATATTTTATGCGATCGCTATACTGACTCTACTATTGCCTACCAAGGTTATGGTAGGGGTTTAAGTATGAGTTTAATTAATCAATTAAATTATATTGCTACAGGTGGTTTACAAAGTGATGTAACTATCTGGTTAGATGTGGATGTGGAATTAGGACTTTCTCGTAAACGTGGTCAAAGTAAATTAGATAGAATTGAACAGGAAACAATAGATTTTCATCGTCGTGTACAGCAAGGATATACTGAATTAGCTGCTAATTATCCTTCTCGAATTTTTCGAGTTGATGGTAGTTTAAATCAAGAATTGGTGCATGACAATATCAAGGAAATTTTAATTCGTAATTCTGTGATATCCGAAACTCCCTGAAAATAATTAGTGAAGATTTTTTGTATCGAACCTCAGAGACACAGAAGACGCAGAGGAATTAGATTTTTTCTGGGTTTTATGATCATTGCTTTTGATTATTATTAATTAATGATTTTTTATTTCTCTGTTATCCTGACTCATGACCCCTTATAAATAATGTTTGAAGAACTAATTGGACAACAACAAGCAATAGATTTATTAACATCTTCTGTTAAACAAAACAGAGTCGCACCAGCTTATTTATTTGTTGGTGCTGATGGTGTGGGTAGAAGTTTAGCCGCTAAATGTTTTATTGAATTATTATTTTCTAGTTCTGTAAAACCTGAACAATTATCTATTTTAAAAAATCGTATTCGTCAAGGAAACCACCCCGCTTTATTTTGGGTAGAACCAACTTATCAATATCAAGGACAAAGGTTAACAGCAGCAGAAGCAGCAGAAAAAGGAGTAAAACGCAAAGCACCTCCAGTTATTCGTTTAGAACAAATTCGAGAAATTACCCAATTTTTATCCCGTCCACCTTTGGAAGCGCCCAGAAATGTGGTAGTTTTAGAACAAGCAGAAACAATGGCTGAATCTGCTGCTAATGCTTTACTGAAAACTTTGGAAGAACCAGGACAAGCGACTTTAATTTTAATCGCTCCTTCTCCTGATGCAATTTTACCAACTTTGGTTTCTCGCTGTCAAAAAATCCCTTTTTATAGATTAGATACTGCTGCTGTTGCTCAAGTTTTAACACAAACAGGAAATGGGGGGATTTTACAACATCCAGAAATTTTAAGTATAGCTGCTGGTAGTCCAGGAAGTGCAATTTTAGCTTACCAACAACTACAAACAATTAATAGTGAATTACTCCAAGAAGTAAAAAAAACACCTAAATCTTATCGTCATGCGTTAGAACTAGCGAAGAAAATTGATAAAGAATTAGACACAGAAGCACAATTATGGTTAATAGATTATCTGCAACAATTTTACTGGCAACAAATACATAAACCTGGCATTATTGAACAATTAGAAAAAACTCGCAAGAATTTATTATCTTATGCTCAACCCCGGTTAGTTTGGGAATGTACATTTTTAGCAATATTGCAAATTCGGTAATGGGTAATGGGTAATGGGTAATGGGTAATGAGTAATATCTAATTTAGAATAATTCTTAATTACAGCCAATTAACCATACAGACAGTTTGTTGACATACCATAAATTACATAAAATTCTGTTATTAAAAAAACAAAGTAATAATTATTAAATGTACACTACTAGACATCAAAATCTTTTCTTTGTATTTCATAATATCTACAGAAAGCAAGGATATTCAGATTATCATATTCCCCTTCTTGCTCTCTACCTTTGCTCTCTACTCATTCTAAAAGTTTAACTTTTAGTTTTTTTTGACAATTAATAAAAATTTACGTAACCTAAACCAATAGGTCTAGAGTATCGAACTTGTAGGGGCGAAGCATTCGGGTGATAACCTATCGCTGAAACCAGTTCATATTCCGTCCGAATGCTTCGCCCTTACGATTAATGAATCGGTGTTCTAGTAAATCAAAGCCTGAACAGCAACTTAACAGCAATTGAATTTAGCTACATCAAAAATTGCTGTTACAGACTGTTTTTATGAGTATATGAATTGACTTCACATCCTTTGCTAAAAATTGCTGACAAATTAGCTGTTAATCAATACAAAAATGACACCATATTAACAGAATAATATCACAGAAATATTCTAAAAAATATGAGTAGTCGTGATTAATAGTAGTAACTTTGATGAATTATTGAAGTTTGTCCAAGGAGTATTCTATAAATCTAGGAGAAGTTGATGATTGAGTATTTAACGTCGTTGAACGACCACAATTTACCATATCCAGATCCACTGCATCCCATCGTGGTTCACTTTGTAATTGCCATGATATTATTTGCAGTTTTCTGTGATTTAATTGGCTTTTTAACTGGCAAAACTCGGTTTTATGAAGTGGGTTGGTGGAATTTATTTGTAGCTACCGTATCCATATTTATAGCCATTATTTTTGGACAGTATGAAGCAGGTTTAGCCAAACCTTACAACATCGTCAAATCAGTATTAAATTACCATACCTTAATCGGTTGGTCACTATCAGGAATTTTAGCAGCCATCACAGCTTGGCGTTATGTACTTCGCAGTCGTGATCCCCAAAGATTGCCAATTCATTATTTAGCAGTTTGTTTACTTTTAACCATACTTGTTGGTTTTCAAGTATATCTTGGTGATGAATTAGTGTGGGTTTATGGAATACATACAGTACCCGTTGTGGAAGCCGTAAAGGATGGAATATTACCATGAATTCAGAATTAATTGATCAAGTCAGCGCCCAAATGGGAGCAAACGGACTACCTTACACAATTCCTATTCATCCTAACCTAGTTCACCTCACATTAGGATTGTTCATTATTGGGGTAATTTTTGATTTAGTTGCTGTACTTTTCCCCATAGAACAATGGTTATTTAAATCATTGGGTTTAGCTGTAGAACGCGCCCAATTATTTGAAGTTGGTTGGTACAACATGGTAGCGGCTTCTGTGATCACATTTTTCACAGTTGCTGCTGGTTTTTATGAAATGTTGTTAGCAACTCCCCCAGTACACTTAAAAAGTTCCTGGGGTTTGCAAGCAATGTCCACGATGATGTGGCATGGTGTGGGCGGTGTTTTTCTCTTAGCTTTAATGGTAGGAATGACATTTTGGCGGGGATGGCAACGTTACATTACTTGCAAAGACTCCGATATGCAAGTGCGTTGGAGTTATATTTTTGCCGGAGTTTTCATCATGGCCTTAATGTATCTTCACGGCACATTAGGAGCGCAGTTAGCAGCCGAATTTGGTGTACATAATACTGCGGATAACTTGTTAAGAATGGGACAAGACATTAATCAGGTACTAGGTAATTAATTCGTAATTTGTAATTTGTAATTCGTAATTTTCAGATGCCAATTAATTACCAATTACCAATTACTAATTACCAATTACCAATCACCAATTACCAATTACCAATTACCAACAAATGACCATGAACACTCGGTTGATTTTAAATCTTTTCCTAGTGATGGCGGGGGGTTTTGTCATCACAATTGCCAGTATTTTCATCGGTAAACAAGCCTATTCTTGGCTTCCCCCCCAAGCTGCGGCTGAATCACATTTGATTGATGATTTGTTTAGCTTTTTAGTGACAATTGGGGCTTTTATTTTCTTAGGTGTCACTGCCGCTATTTTGTATTCTGTTCTTTTTCATCGTGCCAAAAGTTATGACTTTAGTGATGGTCCACATATTGAAGGAAATATCACTTTAGAAGTTGTCTGGACTGCTATTCCCATCATGTTGGTATTGTGGATAGCAAGTTACAGTTATGAAGTGTATGAAAACATGGGGATTCAAGGACCTTCCCAATTATTACATTTACATAACCCCTTACCTGTGCAAATTGCCCATGCAGAAGTGCAAGAAACACCAGGAGAAACTGTTAGCGAACCCTTAGAAAAAATTGACGTAATTGCTAAACAATGGGCGTGGGTGTTCAGTTATCCTGAACAGGGAATTACAAGTACAGAATTACATTTACCGAGCGATCGCCGTGTACGTTTAGCCCTACAATCAGAAGACGTACTCCACGGTTTGTATATTCCCGCATTTCGCGTTAAACAAGACATCGTTCCCGGTAAAACCATCGACTTTGAATTTACCCCCATTCGCCCCGGTAAATATAGCCTCACCGACTCCCAATATAGCGGTACATACTTTGCAACCATGCAAGCAAACGTGATAGTAGAAAACCCAGAAGAATATCACGATTGGTTGAAAAAAGCCGCCAGTCATAATCCCACAGTTGCACCAAACCAAGCCGCTACCGAATACGCCCAAAATCACAATCAAAATGTACAAAACGGTTGGGAAACTGTTAAACCTGCTGCACCTCCAGTAGTTAATTTTGCAGGTTAATTAATTCTTTCTTCCTTTGCGCCTTTGCTTCTTTCTTCACTTTGCGCGAAACCTTCTTTTTGTCTGAATAAGGATGTCCAGGATTTAAGGATTAACAGGATTGTGATGAAATCCAAAATCCAAAATCTAAAATCTAAAATCTAAAATCCAAAATCCCATGACAAACATATCACTTAATCTTGGTGGTGAATCACATCATCACTCAACGCCAACTCACTGGAAAACCTATTTCACTTTCAGCACAGACCACAAAGTAATCGGTATTCAATACCTCGTTACTTCTTTTATTTTCTTCCTTGTTGGTGGCATTTTTGCGATGATTTTACGGGGCGAACTTGTCACCCCTGAATCTGATTTAATTGATCGTACAGTTTATAACGGAATGTTCACAATGCACGGAACAGTAATGCTGTTTCTGTGGACATTTCCCTCTCTTGTTGGTTTAGCAAACTATCTCGTACCTATCATGATCGGGGCGCGAGATATGGCATTTCCTCGCCTCAATGCTGCCGCTTTTTGGATGGTCCCAGTAGTGGGAATTTTACTCATGTCCAGCTTTTTTGTCCCTGGTGGACCAGCCCAAGCTGGTTGGTGGGCTTATCCTCCCGTGAGTTTACAAAACCCCACAGGACATTTAATAAATGGTCAAGTTCTCTGGTTATTAGCGGTAGCTGTTTCCGGTGTTTCTTCTATTATGGGTGCGGTGAATTTTGTCACCACCATTGTGAAAATGCGTGCGCCAGGAATGGGCTTTTTTAAAATGCCCTTGTTTGTCTGGGCAGTATTTAGCGCCCAAATTATTCAATTATTTGGACTTCCTGCTTTAACTGCTGGTGCGGTAATGTTGCTGTTTGACTTAACAATGGGAACAGCATTTTTTGACCCCAGCAAAGGTGGAAACCCGGTAATGTTTCAACATTATTTCTGGTTTTATTCCCACCC
This sequence comes from Sphaerospermopsis sp. FACHB-1094, assembly GCF_014696195.1. Classification (NCBI taxonomy): domain Bacteria; kingdom Bacillati; phylum Cyanobacteriota; class Cyanophyceae; order Nostocales; family Aphanizomenonaceae; genus Sphaerospermopsis; species Sphaerospermopsis sp. FACHB-1094. The sequence continues at coordinate 14,743 of NZ_JACJPT010000048.1, forward strand.
TGCGGTTTATGTAATTATTCTGCCAATCTTCGGAATTTTCTCAGAAATTTTCCCTGTTTATTCCCGTAAACCATTATTTGGTTATAAAGTAGTTGCCATTTCTTCGATGTTAATTGCTGTGGTCAGTGCCATTGTGTGGGTACACCATATGTATGTGAGTGGAACACCTGGTTGGATGCGGTTACTATTCATGGTTACGACCATGTTTGTATCTGTTCCCACAGGAATTAAAGTATTTGCTTGGGTGGCGACAATTTGGGGTGGAAAAATCAAATTAAATACACCAATGTTATTTGCATTAGGTGGTTTAATTATGTTCGTTTTTGCTGGAATTACAGGAATTATGCTTTCCTCTGTACCAGTAGACGTTCACGTTAATAACACCTATTTTGTAGTTGGACATTTCCATTATGTTCTGTACGGAACAGTAACAATGGGAATGTATGCAGCCCTCTATCATTGGTTTCCCAAAATGACCGGCAGAATGTATAACGAAGGTTGGGGAAAAATACATTTTTGGTTAGCATTTATCGGTACAAACTTAAACTTTTTACCCATGCACCCATTAGGTTTGCAAGGGATGTTACGCCGAGTTGCTTCCTACGCACCAGAATATACATTTTGGAATGTTCTCGCTAGTTTAGGCGCGTTCCTATTAGGAATGTCCACCTTACCCTTCATTTTCAACATCTTAGTTTCTTGGTTACAAGGTGAAAAAGCACCTGATAACCCTTGGCGGGCAATTGGTTTAGAATGGCTCATTTCTTCACCTCCATCTGTAGAGAACTTTGAAGAAATTCCCATCATTATTAGTGAACCCTACGGTTACGGAAAATCAGAACCATTAACAGCCAACCTAGAACCCCAAACCATAAAAACAGCCGAATAAAAACAATACAGTTCAGTTAAGTATTAAACAATTTTTTCTCTTACCTCTGCGTTCTCTGCGCCTCTGCGTGAGATAAAAAAATCAAACTTAACTGAACAGTATTGCCAAAACAAAAGGAGAACATTACCAATGGATAGTTCAATCAAAACGCCACAAATACATCATGCAGCCCATGAACATGGACACGACGAAGAAGGCAGTAAAATGTTTGGTTTTATTGTCTTTCTTCTATCAGAAAGTGTCATCTTTTTAAGTTTCTTTGCTGGTTATATCATCTACAAAACTACAAACCCTAATTGGCTTCCTGCTGGTGTTGAAGGATTAGAAATAGTCGCCCCAACAATTAACACTATTATCCTAGTTTCTAGCAGCTTTGTAATTTACTTGGCTGAGAGATGTTTACAACAACATAACCTAGCAGGATTTCGCATCTATTTGTTAGCTACAATGGCAATGGGTAGCTACTTTTTATATGGTCAATATGTGGAATGGAGTCAATTAGAATTTGGCTTTACTTCCGGTACTTATGGCGGGATGTTTTACCTATTAACTGGGTTTCACGGTTTGCACGTTTTCACCGGGATTTTGTTACAGTCTATGATTTTGATTCGTTCTTTTATTCCCGGTAACTACGATAATGGTCACTTTGGTGTTAATTCAACTTCGTTGTTTTGGCACTTTGTTGATGTTATCTGGATTATTTTGTTTATCCTTATTTACGTTTGGCAGTAGGGATTTTAAGACGCATAAAGCAATAAATTTTGTAGGGGTTTAGCAATACTAAACCCCTACCCATATATTTGTATCATGATTCCGAAATCATCTATTTGGGAAAATAGCGATAAATATCTTTCCGATGTAAAACTCTTTCAAAAATTAATATTTCACCATCAAAAATAACACCCAGACGATAATCACCTATACGAATCCGATAAGCATTATCATATCCCTGAAGTCTTTTAATATTTGTGATTTCTTCAAAACTCGATATTTCGATTATTTCTTCAAAAGCAAACTTCTTGATAGACTCATAGTAAGGTGTACTTTTTAGTGCTTTTAAATCTTTAATAAAACTGGGTAGATACTGGATATTCACTCTTGTTCCAATTCCGCTAAAGCTTCATCTAAATTTAATGGTGTCTCATTTTCTACTTCTTTCATAGCTAGAATCAGTCCTTCATCTTCGAGTGCTTCTAGCAGCCGTAGATATTCCTGAAAATCCATGACTACTTTTCTGATATTACCTTGAATATCAGTAATCAATTCTTGGGCAAATGGATATTTATCAGCTTGCATTTTAGTGATATAGGATTACTATCTACATTTAATTTAGCATATTTATATCAGGCTATGCTTAATGTCCTCTTACTTTTGTTCTTAAAAAGTATGAGTATAACCTTTTTAAAAGACTAAGTTTAAATATCTTTTTGTGAGCAATTTTATTTTCTCCCCTGCCTCTTTCTTTAAACAGATTAATACAAAATTAACCACGCTTGATCAACTAACATACTCAACTAGCGTCGTTGTTGTCCATTTAACAGCGGATCGTCTTCTAAAACCTCCGCAGTTAAATTTTACAAAGATTGACCTTTATCGCGTCCAAGCTTGACTACTCCGGCAATAACCGCAGCTACCAGTTCTTCATCAACTGGTTGTTGTCTGAGTCCCTGCTATCCAGGACGTTTAAGTTTTTCCTCATAGCATCAAAATTTAACCTCAAGGGTTTTCAGCCTTTTTTATTATAAATTTAGATAAGTTTTACATAAGTTCCAAAATGAATCATAAATTTAACAAACTATTAAAATTTCTTCATTAAATATTCAAACAATTGATAGGGCGGAGTTTAACGTACTTAATGTACTTATTGCCTGAGTCAAATCTTTCTGAGTGAGTAGATAGACAGGAGATATCAGCAGAAAATGAAAGAAATTCTTTACTTGGAAGTTCCTACTACCGATAGTGGTGCTGTCCGTGACTGGCTACAAACCGACTTTGTGCCGGGAAATGGAGAAAAATTATTGACCCCAGATGGTCTGCGTCTGCGAAACCCGGTTGCATCTGTCAAAGGACCTTTAGCAACCGAAATTTCTATATTTGTGTGGTCTGTACAACGCACCACTTACCTCAAAGTGTTTCGTTGGGGAGACAAACCCTTCACTAACGAAGGTTCAATATTGCAACGTCTGACTACAGGTATTAGAAGCCGTTTTCCCCATCAATACCCCGAACCACCAAAGATTGACCCTCAAAAGTCGATTTTCGCAGAGCTAGAACCCTATTATCCCCTAACTGTCAAGTATTTTCAGAAAATGCCTCATGGAGAATATGATCTTAAACGTGCTTACTGGTGGGAGCAACGTTGGCGAGAAGGTGTCAAAAATCCTCAGCAACCCCGTCAGGTGGTGTTTTATGCAGAAAACCAGCAACAAACAGCAGAAAACACTTATGACCTCATTTATATTGGTGGCGCTTTGGGTGCGATTCATGCCGCAGTCATGGCAAAATTAGGCTATAAAGTCCTATTGGTGGAAAGATTACCCTTTGGACGCATGAACCGAGAATGGAATATTTCTCGTGATGAAATTCAAACTTTGGTCAATCTCGGTTTATTAACAAATGCAGAATTAGAAACCATTATTGCCAGGGAGTATAAAGACGGCTTTAATAAATTCTTTGATGCTAATAATCCGCCTCACTTAAAAGCACCAGTTCTACACACGCCAACTGTTTTAAATATCGCTTTAGATTCAGATAAATTATTGCAATTATGTGGTGAAAAACTTAAAGCCGCTGGTGGTGATATTTGGGAGCAAACAGAATTTATCCGGGCAGATATCAGAAAAACACAAGTTACTGTTACTGTCAAGGGTGTAAATACGGTAATTGAACAGCAGGTAAATGGTAGATTATTAGTAGATGCAATGGGTACAGCTTCCCCTATTGCTTGGCAATTAAACGGGGGTAGAGCCTTTGATAGTGTATGTCCCACCGTGGGAGCAGTGATTGATAAAGGATTTGCCCCTGGTGTCTGGGATTATCAGTATGGTGATGTTCTTTACAGTCACGGAGATATTTCTAGAGGCAGGCAATTGATTTGGGAATTATTTCCTGCTGCGGGGGAAGAACTGACAATTTATTTATTTCATTATCATGAAGTGAATAGAAAAAATCCTGGTTCGTTGTTAGAGATGTATGAGGACTTTTTCACTATTTTGCCAGAATATCGCCGTTGTGACATGGATAAGCTAGTGTGGAAAAAACCCACATTTGGCTATATTCCAGGGCATTTTAGTGTTAGTGATAGCGATCGCACCATAGCCTTTGATAGATTAATCGCCATTGGTGATGCTGCTTCCCTGCAATCTCCCCTAGTATTTACTGGTTTTGGTTCTCTCGTTCGTAACCTAGAACGTTTAACCACACTCTTAAACACCGCCCTCAAACACGACTTATTAAGTTTCCGTCACCTCAATAAAATTCGTGCTTACCAAAGTAACGTTTCCGTCACCTGGCTATTTTCCAAAGGAATGATGGTTCCCACAGGGAAATTTATCCCACCTCAACGGGTTAATGCCATGCTCAATACCTTCTTTGGTTTATTAGCAGACGAACCCCCAGAAGTAGCAGATAATTTCATTAAAGACCGCTGCGACTGGTTCACATTTAACCGTTTAGCATTAAAAGCAGCTACAAAAAATCCCGCCTTATTAATATGGATTTGGGAACTAGCAGGGTTGAGAGACTTAGTTCGGTGGTTAGGTAATTACCTCAACTTTGGCGTTTATGCCTTCATCAGTGCTTTACTAAGTACATGGTTTCCCAAATTCCTGAAGTGGAGTCAAGGCTGGCTAGAAACACGCTTTCCAGGATTGTGGTTAAACCTATTAGTGACCAACTACGCCATTTCTACAGGTAAACCAAGATTACGGGATCAAGTAGTTACCGTTAAGTCAAAAGCAGTAACCCAAACAAGTCATTAATTAAGTAGTCATTAGTCCTTGGATTATTGACCTTTCGACTTGGGGCGGAAATTTGGTAGTTCCACCGATGCTAAAGATTTCCGTCCCTTGGGTGGACGCTGGGGATAAATCAAAGGTGAAGGTGATTTATGATCAAGGTGATATTCACCTAAAGGTTCTGATCTGAAATGCTCTTTTGGCAATTCTGACCAATAATCATTATTTTCGGGAATATTGGCAATATTTTGCTCTTTTTCGGGAGTAGAGGCATTTATTAGTGATTCATTGCTGGATGAAAGTGTAAACTCTGGAAAATGACTTTCCGTTACTAAAGACTGTTCTATGATTGTTTCCAGTGGCTCATTTTTTTCCAGATTTGATGCTAAGGTATCCCAAATTAGCCCATCATCTGGATGACTCTCTGTATCATTGACTGTTGGTGAAGTTGAGGGTGCAGACTGAGAAGCAAAAAACATTTCGATCAGACTTTCCAACTGGCGATCTAAATTTGATCCCCCAGGAGAAGAAACATCTGCAACTTCAGCAGTAGATTCACTATCCTCTAATTGGGGACTTGACTGTATTGGGATTTCTATATCATCCACATCTGAAGATTTTTCAGCAGGTTCAGAAATGGAGGTAGAGTAATTTTGTTGATCTTGTTGATCAGCGCATGGAGTTGAAGGTTCTAGCCAGGAATTATCTAAATGTTGACGTAGAGTGCTACAAGTATCATGGGTAGCATCGGTTTCCGCAGACCAAGGTTTAATAGGTTGTGCATTGGGAAACAAAGACCTGGCTTTTCTAGAAAATCTGCTATGTCCACCAGTAAGATCATGGGGATGATAGACAGTATCCTCTAGGGTGTCATAGTTGGTGTCATAGTTGGTGTCATAGTTGGTGTCATAGTTGGGGACAGGGGTATCTAGACATTTTTCCAGTGCTGCTTTAAATTGCAAAGTTTGACGTTGTTGGCGTATTAGTCGAGTACGTAATTCCCGACAAGTATTTTCTGAGTGCAATAGTTGGTGAGATTGTTCACTGTAGTTAGTTTGTAGCAGTGTACATTCCCTTTCCAGTTGGGCTACTCGTTGCTGACTCAGTTGTAACTGTGCCTTATGGGTTTCAATGAACATTTCCTGACTTTGAACAGTTTGGACAGCCGTTTCTAATTGCTGGAAAAGAGACTGAATTTGCTCTTGAGCCGTTGCTAGTTCCTGAGTTTGTTGATTCAACATTGAGTCAGTGACACTAGAGCGTTTTTTTTGCCACTGCAAAATCTTTTCTGCCTCAGCTAATTCTTGTTTTAGCTGCTTTACTTGAGCATACAAATCACCGTTAGCTGTTTGTAACTCTTCATTCAGCGTCAGCAACTTCTGAAACTCTGAATCTACCAGGGCTTGTTTTTCACTGTCAGGTTCTGCAATCCAATCTTTTTGGGTATTATGATCTTGTAAATTGTCTGTAACTGTAGATTCAGACTGCTGTATATTTAGCCCGTGGTCAACATCATCTGCTGGGTTCAGGAGTGGTAAATTAGTCACGGCTGTATTTTCATCATGCAGAACTGAGTAAAAGGGACAACTCGCCTGCTCTGATTTCGGCGAATTTGCAAAATTTCGGGGTTCAATCACAGTGCCATTGTTTGAGGTGTCACCTATATTCATCACTCTTGACCCACCTGCTTAAAAATATTCAGCAACGTTCATAGCAGCATTGCTGATCAAATATGTTCGATTCCGAGGTAATCAGGATTGCCTCTAGAAGCCAAGTTTAACTGCTATATAAATCCTAGACAAGTCTAGATTGCTATGGTGTACTATTTTGGCTTCCCAGGGGTAGAGGGTGTGAACCTACTTGACGTTTATTAAAAGTTATATCAAGTTGCTAAAAAATATTATCAAGCCGTCCCTATGCACTCAGCTACTGTAATTTGGTAGAGATTATCAGAGTTTAAAGTATTTTATTTGACAATTTTGATTAAGCACTGGGGACTGGTGACTGGTGACTGGTGACTGGTGACTGGTGACTGGGTAATCAATTTTATTTTTTCAAATTACCAATTACCAATTACCAATTACCAATTACCAATTTACGGTAGCCAGAGGGGATGAAAACCAACTAAGGGCAGTTGTTCTGGCTTAATTTCGGGGTTTCCTTGGTCAGTGATAGGTAAAAGAGGCATTAACCACAGACTGCTCGTAGCTATCGGTTCTCCATCATCTGTTTTTAAGGTATTGACTGGTAGGGTGGTGGCCGTATCTCCTACTGGAACTATCTGGTCAAACAAAATAGCCAACCCATCGGGTGCTAAACTCATTTGCACATTTCTTTGGGCGGGGGGTAGCATCAACAGTGGTTTTTGTTCTTGGGTTTTGAGGTTAATCGCCACTAAATAAGGTTGTTCTATGTATTGTTCCTGTGATACTAGCTGTGTTAACAAACAGTAAAGGGTGGGTGAGGCAGGATCAAAATTGCAACCGAGAATTGAACCTGTGGTTTTTAATAGTTGTTTCTGTACACCTTGGTTAGTGACTAAGAATAAATCCCGCGTGTAATCAGTATTAAATTTGATCATTGCTGCCTGGGAACCATCTTTAGAGAAAGCTTGAACCAAGCCAAATTGCGGGAGAAAATCTAGGGGTTTAGTTGTATCTCCTTCTAGGGATAAAATTGCTGTTCCTTGTCCTTGGGCAACTGCTACGGCTTTGCTATCTGGTGTAATCAGGAAGTCTCCTCCGGGTTGGCTTTCTAAGCGTTGTGGGGTGGGTTTTTCTCCTGAACTGTCCCTGGGTGCTGACAACTGCCACAGTCCAAAGTCTCCGGGATTATCTCTTTTTCCCCTTTGGACTACTATTGTTTGTCCATCAGGAGAGAGGTCAAATTTGAGGTTTTGATACTCTTTGTTATCTAAAAGTAGGTCAAGTTTACCTGGTGCTTCAGGTTGTTCACCTGGTTCACTAGTAATACCTGTGGTGACTGTATAAATTTGGGCTGAGAGCAATTCTGGATTTTTGGAGGAGCGAGCCGAGAAAAGTATTTTATCTCCGTTGGTAAATGGCTCAAAGTCCATAACAATTAGGTCTTTGGGGGTCAGTACCTTTTTTTGTTCTTGGGTGAGGTTATACAGTACCAATTTTCCCTGTTCTTCTTGATTAGCTCCTATGTAAATTAAGGCTCGATTCCGAGTAGAAAAGCTACCTGTAAAGGCTTGCATGAGCCTGTTTTTGCCTTGTGTTTGGGAAAATTTATCTCTAGCTCCTTCTAGAGAAACTTTATAGTTAGTCCCGTAAGGTGCTGGAGTGACGAGTGTGTAAACCATTCGTCGTCCTGCCCAACTGATTTTACCTGCCAGTGGGGGATCGATTTTTAAATTATCTTCGACGCTTTTGGTGTCCATTGGACGACTAAAGGTGAGGGTGAAAGCTGTGTCTTCAGCGCCGATTTTTTGATTCTGCCAAGTAAAATTGCGAACGACTGGTCTAACTGCATCACCTTGCCAGATCACAAATCCAATCAGCAGACTTAATAACAGCATGAGGGCGATCGCTACCCGATCTAGTGCTTGGATAGATTTATAGGATTTTGTCATTAGTCATTGGTAATTGGTAATTGGTAATTGGTAATTGGTGATGGGTGATTAGTGATTGGTGATTGGTAATAGGTGAATGCAATGAAAGGATTTTGGATTTTGTATTTTGGATTATTTTTGTCATCTCCAATCTAAAATCTAAAATCTAAAATCTAAAATCTAAAATCTAAAATTTTCTTTCCCAGTCCCCAATCACCAATCACCAATCACCTATTCCCTAATAACTATATGGATTTTTGGGTTGGGGAATTTCCTTGAGGGAAGTAGCTTTAATAGTTAATCGGCGTTTATTGGCTATGTTTTCTGTGATCATCTGTCCTTCAATTTCTAGCCAAGTATCTGGTGGGTATTTATCGCGGTTTTCTGGAAGTTGAACTGGTAATCCTGCGGGATAGGCATCGGCTGCACAACAAGTAATCACAAATCTGGCTAATATCAAATGATTTTGATCTAATTCTGGGGGATGAATCACAAATCCCTGGACTTTGACTTTTTGCCCTGTATAAGCGTCCGGTTCTGGATAAACGTTAAGTGTGCGTACCCAGTCGATCAGGGTTCGCTCTTCTGGACGGATGGAGGCACGAAAAGCTTGGGGTTGGGCGCGTGTTGCTCCCAATAGTTCAGTTATACCGCGCTCTAGTGCTGTTTGAGAGCTAAATACTTGGGGGGTAATGATAAATCCTAAAACTGCTGTGGTTAACAGCAACCCACTACTCCAACCAGGGGGAAATAGATTTATATGCTGCTGGTTATTGGGTACTTCATACCGCCGACGTTGTTTCCAAAGTTGTAGTCCCTTGAAAAAACCAATGATTAGTAACCCCATAGCACCCAAAATGACTAACCAAAAGAAATCTGGGTGAATCAATAAATTTAGTTCGCCTGTGAACCAGTATTTCAGCATTAAAATTCCCCAAGCTGTAATCGCTAACACATCTAGCCAAGGGAGTAACTGATTTGGGATTTGGGATTTGGGATTTGGGATTGTAGTCATTATTTATTGAGTCATTATGTTAGTTGTAATTTGTCATAGATAACGGAGAATTTACAAAAATTACATGACTGGCTTACATGACGTGCAAATTCAAAATTAAGGTAAATAAAAGTGTTAATTGTCCGGATAAAGCAAATAGATAAAATAGAGCTTTAGGTTTGAAAATTGATAACATCAATCCGACACCTTTGATATCAATCATTGGTCCAAATACTAGAAAAGCTAACAAAGAACCAGTGGTAAAGGTTGAGGCGAAAGATAGGGCGAAGAAAGAATCGACTGTGGAACAAATTGATACTACTGCGGCTAGTACCAACATAGCAAGAATTGAGGTAATTGGACCTGCACCTAGACTGAGGATGAGTTCACGGGGGGCTAATACTTGAATTGCGGCTGCTATTGCACTTCCTACTACCATCACTCCGCCTAATTCCCGTAATTCTTGAACTATATTATCCAATACTAGACGGAGTTTATCTGCAAAAAGTTTATTTGGGGTAGAAGTTGTGATATTTGCCTGGTTTAAATTTCCACCCAGCTTTGTAGATATACCTGCTTTGCCACCAAGAATATAAGTTCCTGATTGTAACAGGGGACTAACCGATGGTTCTTCTTGTAACTGATAACGTTTTCTCTTGGTTTTAGGTTCGGCTTGAGTGGGGGGATTAAATTTCAGATAACGTGCGATCGCCGGTTGCAAGAAAGGACTTAAATCTTTTTGGAAGCTGAAAACAAAACCGATAATTGTAGCGATCGCTAAGGACAATACGACTCTTAACACTACTATTTCTGGTTGATCTCTAAATGCTGTCCAAGTTGCCCAAATCACAATTGGGTTAATTGTCGGTGCTGCTAGTAAAAAGCCTATGGCTACTGGTGTGGGTACTCCTTGCATTAATAATCGCCGTGCCACTGGCACGTTACCGCACTCACACACTGGAAATAAAAAGCCGATCATACTGCCAAACAAAGCTCCCAGCAGGGGATTTGTGGGCATTATATTTACCAATTTGCGCTCATCAATAAAAAATAACAGCAAACTGGAAAATAACACCCCTAGCAGCAAAAAAGGCATGGCCTCGACTAGCAGACTCAGAAATAGGGTGAAACCATTGTTCAGTTGATTGATCATCATGTCGCAGTCAACAGCGGTTGGGAATTTTGGAGTTATGCCTAGTCATTTTATCTAAATCAGGAAGAAACGGGGATCAATCGGGGATCAAATGCAACGTTGTCAGTATTTAGCCATCTGTCTTTAGCAGTCAGCTTTTTAAACGATAACCTAACTTTACATTTTACACTGCTACCTCAGATCACCATAAAACGAGTGAATTTAATTTTGTCTGATTACTTATTAGGGGGATATTCAAGTAAATTTTGACCACGTTGGTAAATTTCCTTTGCATAATCTGTCCACGCTCCTTGTCCCCAATAACGAAAACAGCTTGTTTGTAACAAGAGGTTATGTAATAAAACTTGGCGGTAGTGGGTTTCTCTAGTTACAGGTTTATCTGATGTATTTGACAACAGGTGATCAAATTTTTGATGAAATAAATTACTTAATTCATACATGGGAGATAACACATTTTCGTATCCTTGCACCCAACTAATATGATTCGTCCATGATGCGCCGTCAACATGGAAATTAGGGTTAGTTTTCTTGATTGCTTGAATAGCATTTTCCACAGCATCCGGTTGATAATTATCTATAGCTATTCGCTGCCAAATTTGATGTTGTCCGATGGGTTGACATTGGGGAAAATCTTCTGGTTGACAACCAGCAACTTCTAGTAATTCTAAATATTCTGTACCACAAACACCGACAACGCCACTTTTACCTCCCCCATTTTCTAACATATCCCACCAAGCTTGTTTAAAACCGCCAGGAAATTCATTCATCATTACACCACCGTTTTCACCATCACCGATTTGAGTAACGATTGGCGGTATTAAAACATCTCCTAATTGTTGTTTATTTAAAGTTTTCGCTTCATAGTATGGCTGCATTTGGGCAACTAATTTAGTATCTGAACCTTGGGTTTTAATTAATGCGGTAATACTTATTGTTTCTCCTTGGGAATTACGGGCAATTAATTGATGTGGTAAATGTTTATAATTCAAAGGTTCACCGTTAATTGTTTCTACTGTATGTTCTTGCACCAATAACCAACGATAACCACATTCTTTGAGGGCTTTGATAAATGCAAATAGGGTATCTGGATGGTTTGGGAGGTGCATTTCTGGGGGTGAAAATCCTTTAATTCTTGCTAGTGCTTCCCATCCGAAAATTGCTGCAAAATGATGTTGCCAAGCAATAATGTGTAGTTTAAGATCAGCTATGGGTGTGGAAGGAATGACTGCATGACTCCACATTGTTCCCAACCATTCTACATAAGGCTGATAGGTAGGATCGCAAGTGATACGTTTGAGATTTTCTAAAATATCACTTCTTCCCATTTGTTGCAGTCCCCATAATAGATTACCAGAATAATCCAACATGACACGGGGATTACAACCTTGATGGACTAATTCAGGAATAAATTCTCCCATGCGACTATAACAATAAGCGAATGGTCCTGCGTTGTGGTTGTCTCCTTCGTTTTGGTGTTCAAACATATATTGTAGGTTGCTGATCAGTGAACCATTATATCCTGCTGGTATAGTGGGTTGGTGCATATGGAGAGCGATCGCAAATACCGCTTTTACATCTGCTAATTTGATATTTGTTGTTGGTAAAAATACAGGTTGATTATGGTTGACTACAGATATAACTTCTTTTTCCCAACCTGATATATTTGGTAAATTATCAATGATTTCGGGTAAATTTGATAGATTAGATGGTAATTTCAACATTTTCGTTTTTTCCAAAATCAGGTATAACTGTCAATTTTGCACTGATATTTAACAATGAATACCCCAAGCCATGCAATTATAAATCTGGTGATTTTTCATCAACAATTACGCACTCAGGCAAGTCCAGCTATTATCATCGGTGCAATCCTTCCTGATATTCCCATATTTGTGTTCTATTTTTTGATGAAGTTTGTTTACCGTTTACCAGAACGGCAGATTTGGTCTGAGGTTTATTATCAACCTTTTTGGCAATTTATTGTGAGTACGTTTCATTCTATTCCTCTAGCTTTGCTGGGTGTTTTAATTGCCCATTTTGGAAATTGGCAAATAATTGAGGTTGGTTTTATTAGTATAGTGTTGCACTCTTTGTTAGATTTTCCTGTTCATAATAATGATGCACATCGTCACTTTTTTCCTTTTAGTAATTATCGTTTTATTAGTCCGGTGTCTTATTGGGATGTTAAGCATTATGGGCGCATTGCTGCTTTTGTAGAAATTTTGTTGGTTTTGGGGGCAACAATTTATTTATTTCCTGGTGTTCACACTTATTGGGGTGCGGGTTTGTTGGTTGCGGTTAATGTATTTTATTGGTTTGGCTATTTTCGGTTTTACCTGAAAAGGAAAATTAATTGAATATCCCCCCAACCCCCCTGAAAAAGGGGGGCTTTTTTCTATTTCTGAAGCTCTCTTGCCTTTGTGTGCTTTGTGTCCTTTGTGGTTCTTTGTTTCATAATTTTGCGTAATTACTAAATTACTAATTTATGAAATAAACCGCAAAGTTCGCAAAGTTCGCAAAGTAGAAATTTTTTAAGTAATTACAGCTATTTTCAGGTAAATGAACCACATCTTGATTCAGGTTTCGCGCAAAGGCACAAAGGAGCAAAGGCTCAAAGTCAGAAAGAAATTAATTTAGAGTGTGGTTTAAATACATGAAAACTGCTGTAAAGTTAAGGCGTTGTGTTTCAGAGAGGTGGTATTAAGGGGGATGGAGTTATTGACAATTACTTGCGGGCAGTTCCAAAAGCTAGACGATTTCTAGAAAACAACGAATTGCTAAAGTGTTGAATTTTTGTGATGAAATTCTTGATGATGTTGGTTTGAGGTTGTTTGTTTGGTGCTGTTAGTTGTAATACTATTTCTAGTAACCAAGGGGCTAGGTTTTGACACCAAACTGCTAAATGAGATTGCCATCCAACTAATATTTCTGATCTGTCTTTTTGCAGTCCGATGATCAGGGTTTGGGCTACTTGTTGGGGTGTCATGGGGGTAACACCGCGAAATAGTTTTAAGTCGCGCACCATGTCTGTGTCTGTGAGGGTGGGAAGTAAGGCCACAACGCGGATGTTGTGTTCTGCTAGTTCCCGTCTCAACGCTTGGGTAAATCCTAAAATGGCAAATTTGGTGGCGGAATAGGTGGCCATTGTTGGTGCTGCTACTTTACCCATGAGACTGGAAACGTTAACAATTGTTCCCTCTTTTTGGCTGGCCATGCGTCGCGCTATCAAACTTGTGAGGGTGTACATTCCCAATAGGTTGACGGAAAGTTCTTCTTGCACTTGGGGAAGTTTTGTTTGCAGAAATGAGTTTTGGTATGCGATCCCGGCACAGTTAACTAACAGGTGTATCGGTCCGTGATTTTTCCAAATTTGGGCGATCGCAATATTCACGCTGACTGGTTGGGTTAAGTCTAAAGGAATGATTGTGGTTTCGGTTCCCAATTTCTCGATTTCTTGGGCGACTTCGGCTAATTTTTGGCGATCGCGTGCTACCAAGATTAACCGCTTTACTCCTTGCTGGGCTAATTCTAATGCGATCGCTCTTCCAATGCCACGAGAGGCCCCCGTAATTAGAGCAACTTTACCTTGAATATTCATCGGTTTTTACCTCCAAATTTTCCGCCTTCCCTTTCTTTTCCTATCTCTGGGTAAGACGATGAATGGTAATTCTATTCACACGAGATTTTTCTGTTACTCATCTGCAATACCCCTCTTTTGCTGACAAGGTAGAAATTTCTCGTTTTGACGATGGTTTTCTCAAAACTGAAGTTCATTGGCAGAGTGGATACAGCGCATCGGTTTTACCTCTCTTTAGATCCGAGCTTTTACCAGTATGTTGCCACTACACACACTAGCAACTAAATCAAGGGATTGCAATATTTTTTAATAAGAATTTCTTAACAATTCTTCACAAGGTTATATTATATATGCGGTATTTTAGAGAGATAAGGTTTTATTAATACTGACTGATCCCTGTGTTGATTCTTTGATATTTGGATGGAGTAGGATTTTAAAGTGAATTAAACGCGGATAAATGCGGATAACCGAGGATGATATAAGATTATTTGTGTATAATATTATAGTTAGGACTGACTACTGCTATCTTTTAAACCTAATAAACTACTAATTAATTTAGGTAACTCGCTACAACAGGGATTGGAATATTTATATAATTCTTCGCGTTCTATTTGCTTGGCTATTTTTTCAGCACGTTGAATAGCTGTTTCCGTTAATAGTTTTAATGGTTTGGGATAGAGAGACATTGATTTATCATATTCTGGGATATGTTTATTGAGTAAGTTTAGTAATTTATCTCGATTTATTTGTGATAAATGATCTTGAAAATGAATTAAATACCAAAGCTCAAAACAAGGATTTGTAATTGCTAAATTAATTTTTTGACTATTAGCTCTATTAATAGCTTTTTGCCAATTATCCTTGCTTCTTTCAATATGTT
Source organism: Sphaerospermopsis sp. FACHB-1094 (assembly GCF_014696195.1). Taxonomy (NCBI): domain Bacteria; kingdom Bacillati; phylum Cyanobacteriota; class Cyanophyceae; order Nostocales; family Aphanizomenonaceae; genus Sphaerospermopsis; species Sphaerospermopsis sp. FACHB-1094. The sequence goes on from NZ_JACJPT010000048.1 coordinate 29,763, forward strand.
CATCTCCATCAAAAACAGCCCAAGCAGTATCATTTGTAGTCCATCTTTTTTCATTTTTCATCTGTTGTCTTTCTTCAATTAGTCTTTCAATGATATTACCTGGGTCTGTTTTCTTTTGAGGAGGTAATACAATAATTTCTAACGTTGGTGAACGCAAATCATTGCGAATACTATTAAAATAAATCGGTTCTGTTTTACTTCCTTCACAAGCGATGAGGATTTTTTGAGTAATTTTTCTGCTTGGTTGACGACGTTCTAACTTTCTGGACATTCCTCATCACCCTGTAATATCATTGTTTCATCCGATGGTAAAAATGGAACTGCTCCAAAGCGTCCATCTAAATAAGCTTTATCTATTGCTAAGTCATTTCTGACATGGAAATCAGTTAAAGGATATAATTCTGTACTATGATCTGGGCGTTTTTGGGTAAACCATATTTGATCCCGTCTGAGTAAGTTATTTCTTTGTAATGTATTATCATGACTGGTGAAAATTAGTTGGGCATTTTTAGGATTTGTTTTGGGATTTTGAAACATCTTGATAATATATTTTACAATGTTTGGGTGAATATTTGTACCTAATTCATCAACAATTATTAATCTACCAACATTGTTCAAAGTTATTACTATCTGGAATGCCCAGTATAAAAGGCGTTGTGTACCCAAAGATTCTTCATCTAAAAGCCACTCAATTTCATCGCCTTCATGTGTTGTATGTACGGCATATATATTGTATTCAAAATCTTCTTCAAATTTCTTTCTTAATTCAATTCTGGAAAGTCCAGTATCAAACTGTTGTATAATCTTCAAGCACTCTTTAAGGACTATATTAGACGTAGAAGCCTTCATTTGCTGTATTACATAATTCATTGTAGTTAAATCTAATTTTTCAATACCTAAATTTACACCAGGATTTCTCGTTTTTATCCAGTTAAATAGTTTTTTTACAATATTAATTTCCAATTGTATTAATATACTAATAAATAGTTCTGTTTCTTTAATACTGCTTTGAAGTTGATTATGTGGTCCAGAAAAATCACTACCTATTTTCCATATAAATTTTTTGCTGTTCTCATCCCATTGACGATAAAATAAACGACGAGTTCGCTTAGTTGTATGCAATGAGTAATCTAGTTTTTCTGAAATTACACGATGTTGATTAATTTCTAATGAATAAGTATAAATATTATCATCAAATAAGGTTCTTAATTCAAATTTTGTAGATTTTTGAGCATATATACTATCTAATTTAAAAGGATCTAGTTTTGCATATTTAATCAATTTGTGTACTCCCATAGCTTTTATCTCGTGTATACCAGGAGACATCATCATTAATAAATAATCCAAAGCTTGAATCACATTACTTTTACCGGATGCGTTAGCGCCAAAAATTGCCAGAACAGGTAAAACTTCAATATCCCAACCTTCCACATAATACCCAGGTGCAATTTCATGATCTGATTTTATCCCTTTGCGTTTGCTGCTTTCGCTGGTTTTACGACGACTGGGTTTTTGAGCGATCGCACTTAGGGTAACAGGTTCTTTAATTGAACGGTAGTTTTCTACTGTAAAATCTAAAAGCATAATTTAAGCCACAAGACGCAATTTTTTGTGATTTCTTCACATAAATCCTATCGTAATTCCTAAAAAATCTCCACTTTCAGCACAACTTGTTATCTTAACTTACACCTACTGCGGACTATTACCACCAAATAATTACACTTTGTTACACACAACTAACTATTACACAAGTATTAGCTTCAAAATAGAAATATACAAAACACGACAAACACAGGTATCAAAATATGGTACGTTTAAAACCCTGGCAATGGATTATCTTGGTTTCACCCATAGCAATTATTATTACCTTCCTCCTCATATCCGCAGGAATGCAAATTCACGCTTGGGGAATAAATTGGATTTGGGGTATATTTACCATTGTATTTGTAGGCTGGAGATGGTTATTAGTAAAATGGACAAAACCTGTTGTAAATCAAATTGAAAATGTCTTTGCTGAAGTCAGAAAAGAATTAGAATCTAGCAGCGATAATAATATAGATGTATCCACAGGAACAGACAAAACCCAACAAATAGAAATTGCATTGCAAAAAGTCCTCAATGATGCTCAAAATGATCGTCCAATTTGGGAAGATTTGCAAACTTTCTGGCAAAGATGTCAAAATTTAGTAATTGCGATCGCTCAAATTTATAACCCAGAAATTAAATATCCCCTGCTTAACATTTACATTCCCCAAGTCTATGGACTTATTCGTGGTACTGTGGATGACATGGATAAATGGATGCAAAAATTATCCCCTGTTCTTAATCAAGTTACCGTCGGACAAACTTATCAAGCTTATGAAGTTTACCGTAAATTAGAACCATCTGCACGCAAATTTTTAAAAGCTTGGAATTTCGCTCAATGGTTTTTAAATCCTGTGGCTGCGGTAGCCAAAAAAGCCAGTGAAGGTATTGGTAATCGCGCTTCTCAAGAATTATTAATTAACCTAAATCAAGTATTAAGAGAAGCAGCTTTGCGGAACTTATGCAAACAAGCAATATCCCTTTATGCAGGAACTAAAATTGAATTACCTACCCCCACCCTACCCCAACCTAAAACCCAAACCCTGCGCGATATTCTCACCCAAGCAGAACCACCAGAAAAAGTAGAACAAAAGCCAGTTAACATTCTTATTGTCGGTAGAAATGGTGCAGGTAAAAGCAGTTTAATCAATACACTTTTTCAAAGTGAACTAGCAGCAGTTGACGTTTTACCCAGCACCGATGAAATTAAAACCTATCATTGGCAAACAGAAACCGGAGAAATTCTCAATCTTTGTGATACTCCTGGTTATGAACAAGTAAAACGCGATGATTTGCGGGATGTAGTCATTGATTATGCCACAAAAGCCGATTTATTATTATTAGTAACTCCGGCACTTGATCCCGCTTTACAAATGGATGTAGACTTTCTCCAAGACATTAAAAAAGAAGTCGCAGATGTACCCATCATTACCATTGTCACCCAAGTAGATAAATTACGTCCTATCCGTGAATGGCAACCTCCATATAATTGGCAAACGGGAAATAAACCAAAAGAGATTTCCATCAGAGAAGCGACAGAATATAGAAATGAACTGTTAGGAAGATTCTCTAATTTGGTTTTCCCAATTGTTACCATTGATGTAAAAACAGGGCGCAATGCTTGGAATATAGACGAATTATCGTTAGGATTATTATCAGAAATAGATCCTGCTAAACAATTACGCCTCACCCGCTTTTTACGCAACTTAGAAACCCGCATTACCGAATCTGCGAAGATCATTGATAATTACACCTTTCAAATGGCAACAACCCAAGGACTTACCGCACTGCTAAAAAGTCCAGTTTTGCAATTTATTTCTACCTTATCAACAGGTTCACCAACCCTTGCTTATCTGTTAGCAGAAAAAATACCCGTTGAACAATTACCGATAGTTATTGGTAAATTGCAAATCGCCTATGAACTGTTTCCCCTATTAAATACAGATAGGGAAAAATCACGCAACTTTGATTTATTATCTCTTTGGCCTTTGTTATTAGAAAATTCTGGTACACCAGATAGTAATGCTTGGGCATTTGGTCATGCTTTAATAGAATATTGGACTCAGAATTTAACCATTGAAGAAATGCAAGAAAGATTTAATTATTACATCAGGAGTCAAGAGTCGTAGGGGCGAAGCATTCGGAAAATAGCCTTTTCATAAAATTGATAATTGGTCGCCCGAATGCTTCGCCCGTACAGGTGTCAGAATTAAGTTTTATCTCGTTATCTCGTTCCCAGTCTCTGACTGGGAATGCCATCCTAGAGTCTCTGACTCTAATTTAACAAAAGGCAGAGCCTTCTAAAATTCATTCCCATACAGAGTATGGTAACGAGAAAACGAGAAAAGAATTAAAATATAAAATCTAAAGCTTGCTTGATAATCAATTCTTGATCTATCATTTTTTGTAAAGTTAATCCATCATAAATTCCCCCAAAAGCTTCTAAAGCAGCATTATCTAAAGCTCGATCATAAGCTTGTAACAAAATCTCCTCTAGTTCTTCTTTATGCAAATAATAACCTCCAGCTTTGCGACGTTTGTTAACTCTAATAATTGCATCCGTCGCATTACGAATAGAAACATCCCAGGAATTAGTTGTGCGTTTTTCTGAATGTTGTTTAATTAAGTGAACTAACAAAATGACACAATAACTATAAATCTTATTAATTTTATCTTCTTTGCTCATTTCCTCTAATTCATCTATTAAATTTAGGGCAGCTTCTAAGTTGCCTGTAATAACTAATTCTCTGAGTTCTAATAATTCTTCCATAAATCACTGTGACATTACTAATAAATTGCTAATAAAATTAATAACTGCTCTATTATATCTCGTTATCTCGTTCCCAGTCAGAGACTGGGAATGCCATCCTAGAGTCTCTGACTCTAATTTAACAAAAGGCAGAGCCTTCTAAAATTCATTCCCATACAGAGTATGGTAACGAGAAGAAACGAGAATAATACTTGCAAAAAAAATTAATAATCTAATCATATTCCGGCTCAAGCTGTGCCACCGTCACTGCATTAAAAGCAAAAGCAAAAACCAAAGGCATGGGACACTTAAAAACAAAGGTATAAATCACAGATAAAATGGTAATAACTACAGCCGTTATTGACCAAAATAACTCATCATTTGTTAAACCATTTTCTTCTTTAATTAATCTTAAAACATGAACCGGAATTGGTTCTGGCATGACTCCCCCAGGAGGAAACGCCCAATAATTACCACGACGTTCCATAAATAAATCTGTCCAGCCGTTTTCCATACACCAAGCTTCGATCCATTCGATAGAATAATGATTGATCATGAACATACAAATTCCATTTTTCAGTTTGAGTCGTCAATGAATATAGATTGAACAGAGATTCCTAACCAGCTAACAGATAGCTATAGAATTAACCTTAATGCCATAATAGTTAAATTAATCGAAAATTTGAGTGCAGCAATTAATGTTGCTGCTCTTAGTCAAAAGACTAGCAGGGAATAGAGATGGTTGGCAACAAAAGATAATAAACTTTACTTGAATTAATGAATATCAATAAATGTAAATTAGTAAATTAAAAGATGAGTATTAGCTAACTTCTTCAGGCAGAATTGATTTATCAAACTTTCGAGAGAATTTAAAGACTCTTTCCCAGAAGACAAGAAAATCACATTAAAAAATATTAAGCAAAACCTATATCCTTCTCAAGATAATGAGGTAAACTGAAACACATGAAACATTACAATTAGTTAAGAAGTTAAGAAATGATGTATTTGCGAAAAGGTTTACCATTGCTTTTAGCGGTTATGATCTGGTGTGTAGCATTTCCAGCCATAGCGGTGGACTGGACTCATCCCCTATCATTTAGTAATGCAGAGTTGGGAAGACATGACTTTTCAGGACAAAATTTACAAGCTGCGGAGTTTTCTAACGCTAACTTAGAAATGGCTAATTTTACTGGTGCTGACTTGCGGGGAGCGGTTTTGAGTGCTTCCGTGATGACACAAGCAAATTTACATGGAGCAGATTTAACCAATGCGATGGTTAATGAAGTAAAATTAAATGGGGCTGATTTAAGTGATGCCGTTTTGTTAGAAGCTATTTTGCTGCGTTCCGTCTTTACTGATGTTAACATCGAAGGTGCAGACTTTAGTGATGCAATTTTAGATAGAGCGCAAATTAAAGAGCTATGTCAAAAAGCTAGTGGTGTCAATTCTCAAACTGGTGTTAAAACTCGTGAGTCGTTAGGATGTCGATAAAGCGTATTGGTATAATTGGTGGTGGACAACTGGCCTGGATGATGGGGGATAGTTCCAAAAAACTAGGATTAGAATTAATAGTACAAACTCCTAGCAAAAATGATCCCGCTGTATCTATTGCGAAGGATACCATTTTTGCCGCAGTTGATGATGCAGCAGCCACGGAAATTTTAGCTACAAAATGCGATGTCATCACCTTTGAAAATGAATTTGTTAACTTAGATGCTTTATCTTTGTTAGAGAAGAAAGGTGTTTGTTTCCGTCCCAGGTTAGCTGCTTTATCTCCTTTATTAGATAAATATCATCAACGTTGCTATTTTCAGGATTTAAAATTACCAGTTCCCCATTTTTTCGCTGTCGAAAAATCAGAAATTTCTGAAAATATAGCTTCAAATATAGCTTCAAAAATAGAATATTTAGGGTTTCCTGTTGTTCTCAAAGCCAGACGACATGGTTATGATGGACAGGGAACTTTTATTATCCATGATTTGGCTACTTTGTCAAAAGTAGTGAATGCAAGTAATACACAATTCTTAGTAGAAGCTTTTGTCCCTTTTACCAAAGAATTAGCTATAATTGCAGCGCGTTCTGTGACTGGGGAAATAGTCACGTATCCAGTGGTGGAAACCCAACAAGAACAACAAGTTTGTCGTCGAGTTATCGCACCAGCGGATATTACTCCCGAACAAGCAGTAGAAGTTAATGCGATCGCTCATACAATATTAAATAGTTTAGATGTAGTCGGCGTGTTTGGCATTGAGTTATTTATCACCGCTGATGGTAAAATACTCATTAACGAAATTGCACCCAGAACTCATAACTCTGGTCATTTTTCCATAGATGCTTGTACAACTTCCCAGTTTGAACAACACCTGAGAGCAGTTGCTGGGTTATCTTTGAATGATACAAGTTTACATTGTGCTGGTGCTGTGATGGTTAACCTGCTAGGGTATGAAAAATCATACAGCGATTATGTACAGCAAAGACAAGAATTAGCAAATATTCCCCATGCTTACCTGCACTGGTACAGTAAAACCGAATCTCGTCCCGGTCGTAAACTTGGACATATCACAGTATTATTAGAACAGCAAAACCGAGATGCTATAGAGTCCATCATTCAGAAGATAGAATCTATTTGGTATCCTGTTTAAATTGGTGACTAGGGACTGGGGACACTTCGACAAGCTCAGTGCATGGCTGGGGACTGGGGACTGGGAATAGAGCAAGTCCTAAGTTGACAATTTCATAGACAAAACTATACTTATATTGACAAAAATCAATATATTTTTAGGAAAAAATCAACTACTTGATATATAATACA
>NZ_JACJPT010000049.1:0-36147 GCF_014696195.1 Sphaerospermopsis sp. FACHB-1094
AGAGATGGCAAAGAAATTTTCAAATCTCCTCCTGACTCCTGACTCCTGACTCCTGACTCCTATGCCCTCACGGAAAGACTTTCTCAGCAACCCCTATTTATCTTTTTACCTAGTTCTGGTAATTTCAATGCTAATTTTGCCGTTAAAGTCGGGTATGGGTGCAGCAGGTTTGATAACAATAACTTGTATTTGAGAAACCATATCATTCTGCTGAAGAATAGCATTTGCGATCGCACCTGCTAACCTCTCCAACAAATCAAATTTAGATGTTTTAACTAAATTCTGCACTAAATTAATAACAGTGCGATAATCTACAGTATCTTCAATAGTGTCATTCTCAGTAGCTTGGGAAAGATCCAACCATAACTTCAAATCTACCTCAAACCATTGTCCTAAAACCTTTTCCTCTGGTAAATACCCAATATAGCCATAGCAACTAATTCCTGTTAAATGAATACAGTCCATAAAAATTAGAGTAGAAGTTTTACATTTTAGACATTTTAAATTTTAAATTAAAAAGCCCGATAAACAAATTAAAATTAAAAATTGTCTTATCTCCCATATTGATTTAATGCAGCTTAATTTTAATAATCTTAATCAACTTTGGTCTTATGTTTTAACAGAAACCCTCAAACGCTTGGGTTTAAGTTGTGCTATTTTATGTCCTGGTTCTCGTTCTACTCCCTTAACGGTGGCTTTTAGCAAACAAGCACCAGATATTGAAGCTATTCCCATTTTAGATGAACGTTCTGCGGCTTTTTTTGCTTTGGGAAGAGCAAAAGCAACAGGAAAACCTGTGGTTTTAGTTTGTACTTCAGGGACAGCAGGAGCTAATTTTTACTCTGCGGTAATCGAAGCTAAAGAAAGTCGTGTACCTTTATTAATATTAACTACAGATAGACCTGCTGAATTGCGAGATTGCCATTCTGGACAAACTATAGATCAGGTAAAATTATACAGTAATTATCCTAACTGGCAAACCGAGTTAGCTACACCTGTCGCTAATAAAAGAATGTTAAGTTATTTGCGACAAACGGTAATTCATGCTTGGGAACGTTGCCAATTTCCTACCGGGGGAATTGTACATTTAAATATACCTTTTCGTGATCCTCTAGCACCAATTTCTGATGGTACTGATTTTATATTAGATTGTGAAGAGTTCTTTTCTGGGATAATTGCAACACCATTACCAATTACCAATTATCAATTACCTAAAGAATGGCAAAAATGTCAACGGGGTATTATTATTGCTGGAGTTGCACAACCCAAAGAACCTGAAGAATATTGTATAGCGATCGCTCGACTTTCTCAAACTTTGCAATGGCCTGTTTTAGCTGAGGGACTTTCTCCTGTTAGAAATTACGCAGATTTAAACCCCTATCTAATTTCTACCTACGACATAATTTTACGTAATCAAAACTTGTCCCAAGAATTAACACCAGAAATGGTAATTCAAATTGGGGAAATGCCGACTAGTAAAGAATTACGTAATTGGTTAATTAATGTTAATCCTCAACGCTGGTTAATTGATAGTAGTGCTGAAAATTTAGATCCTTTACATGGAAAAACAACACATTTAAGGATATCTGTAGAAAAATTGGGGAATGGGAAATGGGAAATGGGAAATGGGAAATGGGGGTTTTATTTACAAAAATGGTGTGAAATTGAAGCGCAAATTAGAAAAAATATTGATGAGACTTTTGAAAATATAGAAGACTTAATTGAAAGTAAAGCTGCTTGGTTAATTTCGCAAATTCTACCCCCACAAACACCATTTTTTATTGCTAATAGTATGCCAGTGCGAGATGTGGAATTTTTCTGGAAACCAAATAATTCAGGAATAAAATCATATTTTAATAGGGGTGCAAATGGGATTGATGGTACTCTTTCCACTGCTTTAGGAATAGCACATCATCAACAAAGTAGTGTGATGTTAACGGGAGATTTAGCCCTATTACATGATACTAATGGTTTTTTAATGAGAAATAAGTTAGTTGGACATTTGACAATTGTATTAATTAATAACAATGGTGGGGGAATTTTTGAAATGTTACCTATTGCTAATTTTGATCCACCTTTTGAAGAATTTTTTGCCACTCCCCAGGATATTAATTTTGCCCAGTTATGTGCTACTTATGGTGTAGAATATGAGTTAATAAATTCTTGGAAGCAGTTAGAAGAAAGATTAAAACTGTTACCAAGTCAGGGAATACGGGTTTTGGAAATTAGGACAAACAGAAAAAGGGATTCTCTATGGAGAAAGGAGTATTTGAGAAGGTTTAGTGATGCTTTTTAAACATTGAGTAAACCTGTGAATAAAGTGTAAGTAATCAGTAATCAGCTAATAACAGCAAGAGGAAAGATTCATAATTCTTAATTGCATAAAATTTATACACTCCTGATTTTTCTCTTGTTTTCTATTTCAGTCTTTAAAGCTGATAGCTGACTGCTGAATACTTACTTAAAATTTGTCTTTCATTGCGCGAATTTTAGCAAAAGTTTGTACAGGATCTTTACTATTTACAGCTAATTGTAACGAAGGATGATCCCAGCGTAAAAACGGATTTGTATTCTTTTCAATACCAAGCAGAGAAGGAACAGTAGCTTCCTGACGCTGACGCATATCTGTTACTTCTGCAAATCGCTTTTGTAAATCCGTGTTTTCACTATCAACTGTTAATGCAAAGCGCAGATTACTTAAAGTGTATTCATGGGCGCACCAAACAAGGGTATTATCAGGTAAAGCCCGCAGTTTGCTTAAAGAGTCTACCATTTGCGCTGGTGTACCTTCAAACAAACGACCACAACCACCAGCAAATAAAGTATCACCGCAGAATAATTCTCCTGTCTCACCAGGTGTTACAGGAGGAAAGTAGTAAGCTATATGAGCGCGGGTATGGCCGGGTACAAAAAATACTTCTGCTGTGCGATCGGCAAATTGTACGCGATCGCCTTCTTGTAAAAATACCTGTTGTCCAGGAATCCTTCCCCGATCCTCAATTCCAGCATATACTGTCAATTGGGGGAATTTTTCGATTAACTCCAGATTAGCACCCACATGATCATGATGATGGTGTGTGTTAAAAATTGCTACTAAATTGCATTTTAGTTGTGCAAGTTGCTGTAAAACTGGTTTAGACTCCGCTGGATCAACAACAGCAGCAATATTATGCTGTAAATCGTACAGCATAAATATATAGTTGTCAGAAAGTGCTGATAGTCGGATTACCTGCATTGCTTTCTTTACCTCCCACACACATGGATGCTTGATATTGATCATTCATAACTATAGCCTATTTAGAAGTTTTGAATTGAATCAGGTTAGTCAAGTCAATTGCTAATGAGACAAGAGAATATGAACAGATTAAAAACCTAATTAATTAAAATTCGTGTTAAAGTTCGTGAAAAAGCAGATTTTCAAGTTCAGGCAAATGCACAAGTAATTAGACTTGATAAAGGTGGCAGCAAAAAGTTTTTCGTTAGTAAAGGAAATAGGGAGATGGGGAAGAAAATTTTAGATTTTAGATTAGATTTGACAAAACAATCCAAAATCCAAAATCCAAAATCCAAAATCCAAAATCCAAAATAAATAACTCCTGACTCCTGAATTATTGTTATTAAGACCAAGAATCCAAATCTAAAGATTGCATTCCTCGACTGCTGACAAATTCCAGCAAACTACCTAACTGAAACCAAACAAACACACAAGTTCCCAAACTCAAAGGTAAACCAATACCCAAAGCTAGGGGAGAGGGAAAACCAAATATTTCTAAACCAGAAGACATAAATAAACAAACGCCTCCCGTAATACCAATAAATGGTACTAACAATTGCTTTAAAGAAGCACTAGATTTAATAGGTTCTTGATTGTTATTTGGCCATTTTTGGACAATTACTTTTAATGTTCCTGACAAAGCAAAACCAGAAGTTAAAGCCATGAGGAAACCAACCAAAAGCAAGATATAAGGAGGTTGCAGAGGATAATAATACATGAAGACTCCTGATTTTTATGCAAATAATTTAAACGTTGTTACTGTTTTTCAGTAAACGAAATTAGAGATGTTGCTTTTGGCAAAATAGCTGCTACACTTTCTCTCGATAACTCGGTTAAAATGCCTACAGCTACATTTAATAACCGATTTGGCGGTAAGTCATCTTTGACTAAATCCCACAATCTTTGTACTTCATCAGTGTGTAAACGATCATCTTCAGTTAATGCTAAAACTAACTGACGACGTAAAAATTTACCTTCTTCCGATAGTAAATACTGTAAACCCATTCTGGCTGTTGGAACAACATCAAATTGCTGATCAGTCCGCGCAATGGAAATCAAATTCTCTAAACGCTGCCATTGGAATTTACCATCTTTAAATAGCACGTTCAATAACCGTCGTCTTAATGCGGGAGATTCACCAGTTAATAACCGTCGTGCTATGTAGGGATAACCTACTTCCACAATTTTAAAATTGGGGTTGAGGGTTAAAGCAATACCTTCCTGTGTCACCAAAGAACGAATAATTAAAGCAAACTTAGCGGGAACTCGGAAAGGATATTCATACATCAATTCCGAAAATTCATCGGTAATGGTTTTAAAGTTAAAATCACCGACGTTTTTACCAATGGCATTTCCCAGAACTGCTTCTAATGCTGGAACAATGGGAGCAATATTTGTTTTTGGAGCGAGGAAGCCCAATTTTACAAAGTCTTCCGCTAAGTCAGTATAATCTTTGTTGACAAGATGTACTAAGGCATCTACTAAGGTTTCCTTTGTGGTTTCCTCCAACTGGTCCATCATGCCAAAGTCGATGTAAGCCATGCGACCATCGGGAACAGCAAATAAATTACCAGGATGGGGGTCAGCATGGAAAAAACCATGTTCTAATAATTGTTGCAAACCAGAAGTAACACCAATCTGGATAATGGTTTCGGGATCTAAACCTGCTTGGCGAATGCTTTGGATATCTGTGAGTTTAAAGCCGTTAATCCATTCTAGGGTTAAAACACGGTTACTACTATAACGCCAGTAAATAGTTGGTACTTTTACTTGGGGGTCATCACGGAAGTTGGTGGCAAATTTTTCCGCGTTCCGACCTTCGTTCATGTAGTCTATTTCTTCAAATAACTTCGTGCCAAACTCGTCGACGATTAATGTGAGGTCATGGCCGAGATTGAGGGGCAACCAAGGACTCAGCCAAGTTGCTGCCCAACGCATTAGATATAAGTCTTTTGTAATTACTGGACGCAGGTGCGGGCGTTGTACCTTGACTGCTACTTCCTCACCAGTGATGAGACGACCCCGGTAAACTTGACCTAAACTAGCCGCAGCCACTGGTTTCGGGGAAAGTTCGCTAAATATCTCGTCAATGGAACGGTTGAGTTCAGTTTCAATAATGTGTTGCGCTAGGTCATGGTCAAAGGGTGGTAACTGGTCTTGTAGTTTTACCAGTTCCTCTAAAAAGTCTTTACGGATCAAGTCTGGCCGAGTCGAAAGGGCTTGACCCACTTTAATAAATGTCGGACCGAGGTTTGTGAGCAGTTGTCGCAACTGGGTAGCTCGTTTACCCTTATTCTGCTCAACTTGGTTTTGCCATTCATCCCATTTGAGGCTGAGTAGAAAGCCTGCAAAGGAGAAGATGATTCTCAGTAGTCTGCCCCAAGCTAACCAGGGACGGTAACGATAGTAACGAGCGATCGCTTCTGGATTATACTGCTTTAGTTGAGCAGGTTGATACTGACCCACGTCTTTTTTTGCCTCTACAACTGGGAATTTGAGAATTTTCTGACTACTTGATTGACAATTTACTTGTTGCTCAAGTGTATTGTTGGTTTTTGATGGAAGCTATAGATAAACTCAACCTATCTTGAATGTTGAGATTAGTTTATGTTTTTCTTAATTATACTTTATAAAAGTACAAACTTTTGTCTCTTAGCGAGAGTATTTTATTATTTCTTAATGTTTGATGCGGTATAATTTAGTATCAAATCTGACATTAAATATCTTGAAAATCCGATCCCATACAGGTTAGTTGATGGGGAAGGGAAGTTTTGGGTTAATCGGTTCAAATTCTTTCAGGTAAACAACTGCAAATGTAAAAACAATGAAATTCACAGTAATTATTCATCATCCTCATCATAATTAAACATAAACACAAATTTTTGTCTTGGTAAAACTAGCATAGGTAAATATATAGGATGATCATCCCAACCATTTATTTTTTCACATTTTTGATAGCAAATAATTAAAGTTGGTACATCAGGATATCTTTTTTTAGCATAATTTGACCAATCACCATTACCAAATCCAAACTTCCATTTAAAAGGCTCTTTTCTTGCCATATCTAAACCTTGTTTCTTGTTTTTTCGACCTCTACGAACATTTAACCTTCCTTGAGTTAAACCTTTTGATTTAATATCTGTTAGTGCTTTAATTATGCGTTTATTTTCCCATTCTTCAGAGGGTATGTAATAACTTTTAGTCAGACTGATAACCTGAATCATCAAATCTATATCTACTTCATAATATGTTTCATCATCTTGATAATCAATTAAAAGATTTTCAATTTTGTGAAAATTCTCCTTAATGTCTTCTTGTTTATACGCTGGATTTTGGGGAAAAATCAATTTCCCCGGTTTTAAGACATTGATAGTAGAAGGATCTAAAACATTAGAACGAGTTGGTTTAATAGTCCCTCCTATCCAAACAGGTTGAATTTTAATATTATGAATATCATCTCCTATTGCTTGACGTATTGCTTCATCTGATTCATGAATTGATTGAAAAGACTCAAATATATGTTGTGCTAAAAATAGACGAGTGATATCCTTTAAATGTGGACGATAACCATACATTCTGGCGTGTTGATGAACTGTATCCATTAATTTTTGTTTTGCATCACGTCCATAGTATGTCACCATTAAACCTTTAATTGTCACACCTCTACCTAATCTATTACCACCAATTAAAATATTCATCCCAGGATTATAATTAGGTTCTTTATCGGGATTATTAGCATTAATAATTTTAGGTATTGCGCGTCTTAGTTGGGTTTTTAACTCTTCTATAAGTTCATCTAGTGGGAGTATTTTTTCAGCCGTTTTTTGTAATTCTTGATATGCTTTTTCTAACCAATTAACTGCTTGCTTATAATCGGTAAATGAACTTTGTTTACGAATCGCTTTATCTAAATTGATGACAAAATTACTAATTAATTTTTCTAGGTTTGTGTGAATATCTTGCTTATAACAAATATGAATGAGAAAAGAATAAGTTCCATCTTCATCAACAGATAACATTTTGTATGTCGCACCCAAAAAGAAACAACATAACGCAAATCTTAATCCTTCGGGAATTATCCATTTATTACCAGGGTTAATTAAACTTTTTTGTTTTTTAATTTCGTTAATTTCATCATCATCAATAATTACACAATGTTTAGTATTATCTGAAAAAAATAAATCTCCTCCCATGTAACTATTCCCTGGTTCTGGTAATGCTGCACAAAATTGTGGTTTACAAGGATTAGATAATTTTTGTAATAATAAACTTTGGGGAGTTGCGGTAATTTGCACATAGATATGATTAGGAATTTCTTCACGAATTTCTCCGATTTGTGCAAAAGTAGAACTGTCAGCAATTATATCTTTACCTTGTTTTGCTTGTTTTGCTTCATTGGTATTTAAACTAGCATTGTCAGCTTCATCATCAAAAATCAATGCAGGGAATTTCTTAATTTTGGCTGTTTTTAAAACGGTCAATAATCTTTTTAAGTGAGAAACATTTTTTGTGGTTACTAAAACCACTCCTGTATCTTTAATATAGGGTATAACTTTAGTTTTTGCAAAATCAATAGGATCTTTTTTCCATGCTTCCCAGTCAAAAATAACAGGACCTCCTGGAATTTGATTATTAAATCTGTTAGCTGTTTGTTCTCCCAACCATGTATTGTTAGATGTAAGGACAATAAAACAACGAAAATTATTTTCATGTGCTAGTGCTAAAGTGGCAATTGTTGTATTAGTTTTCCCACTTTGAACTCTTCCATAAATTAATCCTGTTGTTCCGTTAGGAATGGGATCTAGTCCGTGATAAATTTGACTAACTAAACCTGTACTATTTTCTCCAACATCACCAAAGCCAAAGTTTTGGGAATAAACATTCACACAATTTTGAACCACCTCAATTGCAGTTTCTTTAAGTTTATGAGCTTCAGTTACTCCAATTTGTTTTTCTAATCTCTTGATTACTTTATTAATACAAGATCCTGAAGTAATAATGTTATTATTTTTCATGATTATTTTTATGCTGATAGAATTATGTTTGGCCAATTGTTTTGTGGTACTGTACGTTCTAAGGGTACTCTTCCCGTACCTTTTACGTAATAACTACCCCTTGGTTCTCGTTTCACAGAAATACGTTGACTAGATAAACCATTATTTAGGTCAAAAAGACTAGATAATTGTTCTTCAGATAAGCAACAAATACCATCACGATGACAAATCAAGGCTATAAATAATTGCACATTGGGATATGTTTCACGAAAGTTATGAATAGCCATTTCTTCTTGTGGGCTAAAAATAAATGACCATGAAGAAGTAGGTTTTTTTGAGATTTTAAATAAAATAGCCGATTCTTTATTTGTAATCTGGACAAGATACAAAGATGAATGAATCGAAGATAAATAATTAATAGATACATTTGGGATTTCTTTAAGTAGACGTAGAAAAGCCGCACCTTGTAAAAACTCTAGATCATTAATGCTCATGGGTGTTTTGATAGATAATATATACATTGTAATCCATTTGACAAGTTTTAGGTAAGAGCGATACTTATGGTAAGCTAACGCCATTTTTCCTGAAAAAAGCAAGCGAGCGCCAAAAATATTAATTTCTCTATTAAGTAAGTCGGCACGAAAAAACCAAGTTATGTAACAAAATGTAAAATTGCTAACAACCTCTTCCCTTCTGCCTCCTGCCTTGCCATAAGGACAAGTTTTAACGCCTACCTACTTACGTTGAACAATCAGTAACCGGGATTTGTTCAGTAGTAATTCTTCTATAGCTTCCCATTGTCCATCACGAAAATCTGCTGTTGGGTTACTCAAAGCCTGACGCAGTAAGATTAATGCTTTTTGTTTCAGGATGCTGGTCATATATGCTGACTATCTGTGTATCATCTTATGATAGCATGAAATATGACCAGCACTATTGATATAGAAGTGAACTTTTAAACGAACTTAGTTTAGGTAGTATGTATAGCAGATCGCTGTTTTGGAAAGCTAGGAGTACGTGAACGGTAGCTTACGTAAGTTTAGCTTTTTCACCACTTTTGATTTTGCCTTATCCCACTTCCTCTGATTCATATAGAATAGAGATAATATTCAGATTTATTATTCAACACTTCTTGTCAGAAAATTACTAATCGTGACTAAACTAGAAATAGATCAATTACAGTCTAATTTGACTAAATATCTCGACTTGGTGATTAAAGGAGAAAAAATTATTATTACACAAGATGATAAACCAGTGGCAGAAATTTCCCCAATTCAACGACCTTTGAAAAGAGGTAGTGCTAAAGGAAAAGTGTGGATATCATCAGATTTTAACGAACCTCTCGAAGACTTTAAGGATTATATGGAATGATTTCATCACATAAGCGATCGCTCAAAATTGAAACATACAAAAAAAGACATTTTTACTTCTGAATCCTGTCAGGGTTTAGCACTGCTAAACCCCTATTAATAATGTGTATTATCCTCCTAATTTCCCTGCTTGGACTTGGCCTCCAAATTTTCTAACCGACTTTTTAACTCCTGATTTTGTTTTTTCAATTGATCCAATTCTTCCCGCATTTGTTTCAAACTTTTTTCAGTCCCAATATTTCTTTGTACTTTAGGAATTTCTTCCTCAGCATAACGTCGCACCCTACCATCAGGAGTTTGATCAGCTAAACTTTGTAAAATCCCAATCGCTTTGGGAGTTTCCATTTGTCCTAAAGCTGTCACCACCGCTACTTGAGTTAAAAAGAATGTCTCTTTCGCTATTTCTGCTAATCGGTCTAAAATTCTTTCTATATTAGCTGGACTTTGACCTACAGAAATTTTACCTAAAGCGCGAATCGCAGATAAACGTAATGCTTGAGAAACGCCTAATTTAGTGTATTCCAACAAGACATTTAAAGCATTTTCCGAAGTTTTAAATTCTGCTAAACCACCAATAGCACCACTTCTAACTACTTCATTCCAACCTGCTCTTTCTTCTAAAACAGATTTGAGTAGTTTAATCACTTTTTCTTCGTGGGGTTTATCATCTAAATTAGCAGCAGCAATTGTTCCCAAACTCCGACAAGCAGCAGCTTCTACATAATAGCTTTTGTCCCCATGCTGTACCAATTCTTTGACATTTTTATAACTAGCATGAGTTTTGATTTGAGATAAGGACTCTACCACAGAACGACGGACAAAAGGATTATCATCATGCAACCCAGAAACTAAACCATCAAAAACTTGATCTAATTTAATTTCCGTTAATTGTTTAGCAACTTCTACCCGCACACCCCAAAAAGGATCATTTTTCAAAGCTGCGGATAAAGCTTTGACAACTTCCAAACCGCCTTTTTTCGCTAATGCTTCTGCTGCATAAATCCGAGAAATAGGATTTGGATCAAATTCCAACTGTGCTTTTAACTCTGGTATGGGATATTCTAAAACTACGGTTTTGAGATAATTATTACCCACATCAAAACTAACAAAATCGGGCTTTTCTGTTAATGGGAAATAAAAACTTTGTTCCCGTTCATTAATGCGGACATTAAAAATCTTTAAATCAGTATTTTGCTGTTTATAACCAAAACCAATGGGGATTTTCAGATCAAATAAATCCTGATCATCACTAGCTTGGGTTTGAGTAACTGTCACCTTTGCTAAGTTAGCATCACCATCCCAAGAATAAGCAACTTTAAAATCAGGATGTCCACCACGATAAACATATTGATCAAATAAGAAAGCTAAATTTCTACCTGTTGCTTTTTCAATTGATCTTAATAAATCTATGGTTTCTACAGTTTGATGAGCATGATCAACAACAAAAGTTTGGATAGCTTTCCAGAATAATTCTTCTCCCAATTCTGCACGGATCATGTGATAAACACAAGAACCTTTTTCATAAATATGGCGATCGTAAAGTTCAATCGCTTCACGGTAAACATGAGTTACCATTGGCCGACGGTAGCGACTACTATCTTCACTTAAATAACTGCGAGCTTCCGACAAGCGATAATAAGCAGCATCATCCGCACCATATTCATGTTCAGTCCACATTACCTCAGAATAGGAAGCCATTCCTTCCTTAATCCAAGCATGGGACCAATGTTTAATTACCAGTAAATCACCAAACCATTGATGTGCTAATTCATGCACTACTAAACTTTCGGTGTTGCGGTTGTCTAATAATGCTCTTTCATCCAACAAACAGCGATCTGTTAACAGCGTGGTAGAGGTATTTTCCATCCCCCCAAAAATGAAGTCATCCACGCAAACTTGAGCATATTTGGGAAAAGGGTATAAATAACCATACTTTTCACTCAAAAATGCGATCATGCGGGGAGTTTTACCCATGCTGCGGTTAGCGTCTGCTTCCCTAGCTTTTTCTACGTAATATGTAACAGGTTTACCTTGCCATTGATCTTTTATTTCCGCAAAATCACTTACAGCTAACGTCATCAAATAAGTAGGATGTATTTGCTGTTGAGACCAATGGTAAATTTTATAGTTTCCATCATCTAAAGTATCAATTAATTCACCATTAGAAATTGCCACCAGTGGTTTAGGAACACGCACCCGAATTTCTGAAGTTGATAACTGTCCTGGATAGTCAAAACAGGGAAACCAATAACGAGAATCTTCGTCTTCTCCTTGAGTCCAAACTTGGGTAGGTTTGTGGGGGTAGTGCTTATCTGGTTGGATAAAATAAATACCTCTTTGGGGTTTTTCCACAGAATAGGCGATCGCTATCAACAACCTCTTACCAATTTGCGTAGGTTGAGATAATTGAATACACAGTTTTTCCCCGTCATAGTCAAACTTTTGTTCAACCTCGTCAACCTGTACAGATTGGATATTTAAATTTACAGCGTCCAATGTCAACCTATCAATATTATTACGGATTGGCAATAGGCGAATGCTACAATTACCATTGTAACTTTGGTTGGGAATATCCAAACTGAGGTTCAGAAAAATATGCTCTACCTGTCCCGGTCTATCGGGATTATAATGTGGTTTAGCCCCCGGCAATTCAAAAGATTTGTGTCTTGCTTTCTCTGTATCAAAATAAAATTGCAACATTGTTTATTACTGACCTTGTAATCCTGAAACTGTCATAACAATAGCGATCTGTAGATGCCTCTCCCAAATCAAAATGGTAATTTGATCAGGATTTTCTCTGGGATGTAATCAATTAAATCAATTGTCTCATTTTGCTACCCAGTGTCCAAGTCTTGATCTCATCTGAGATTCTGCAGGTTTGCATCATCGGGACAAGAGTTTCTAGCATCACACAGTGATGGCTTTCCATCGATTACAAATACTAACAATTATTCTTATAGCTTAGAATAACTTGTCATTCAGAATCTGACTACTTTTTGCATATCAAATTAAGATAGCATTTACGGATTTACTCTAGACTCCATTGAAGTCTTTTTGAGAGCAACGACAAAACTATTTTTGTATGTAAATACCAATCGTCTCAGTAAGTTCCGCTAAATTAGTCAAAATTGCTGAAAAGTCCCAAAACCCCACTATTAATTTTGTATCCATAGCATCTGAATCATACTTTTCCTATTTTACGCAACAAAGGACAATAACAATGCCTGAAAGCAAATCAAAATTTCTAGTTCCCGCTATTAGCACGGCTATAGTTGTTGTGGGAGGTATAGCTGCTTACGTATATTTGAAAGCACCCTTGGGTGATACTTCCAGCCCCATAAGCAGTGCTAAAGTAGTACCTGCTAATGCCTTGATGGCAACATATGTTAACACTGATCCCCAATCTTGGGATAAGTTACAGCAATTTGGCACTCCACAAGCGCAAGAAATATTAGCAAAAATTCTACAGGATATCAATGAAGAAATATTAAATGATAGTAATATTTCTTACGAAACAGACATTAAACCCTGGATCGGTGGTGTGATGATTGCTGTACTGCCACCCACACCTACTACACCTAATCAGTCAACTCCATCTGTCCAGCAAGAGTCAAATATTCTGTTAGTATTGGGTATCAAAGATAAACTCAATGCTTTGAATTTTGCTAACAAATTAAAAGAGCAAAAAAACACACAAATTGAAGAATCAGACTATAAAGGTCAGAAAATTATTGGCAGTAAAAATAAAAGTAAATCAACTTATGTTACTGTACTAAACAATACTCATATATTGGTAGCACCAGAAAAACAAACTGTAGAAAAAGCGATTGACACCTATAAGGGAGAACCTTCTTTTGCTAGTAAAGAAGGAGCAAGTAGCATTTTAGCTAAAGGCGTAGATGTTGAAAACAGCCTGGCTCAAATTTATGTGCCAGATTACGCCAACATGGCACAACAATTAGCAGCTTTCAATACTCAAGGTAGACCATTGCAGCCGCAAACTTTGGCACAACTCCAGCAAGTAAAATCCCTAGTAGCTGGTGTTGGTGTTGATGATGCTGGACTGCGGTTAAAAGCGGTTGTTAACTTAGATCCCCAACTGAGTAAATTTCAATATCAAAGCACTCCAGCTAAAATAGTAGGACAATTTCCTAGTGACACCATTGCTCTAGTCACTGGGCAGAATATAAATCGTAGTTGGCAAACCTTCTTAGAACAATCAAAAGATTATCCTGAATTTAAGCAAGCAGTTGAACAGACTCGCGGACAACTCAAACAATTTGTCAATATTGATTTAGACAAAGATATTTTTAGTTGGATGGATGGGGAATTTGCTTTTGGTGCGGTTCAATCTAGTCAAGGTGGGTTAGCAAATGTTGGTTTTGGGGGAGGGATGGTATTTGATACGAGCGATCGCAAAACAGCGGAAACCACTTTCACCAAACTAGATGACCTCGCCAAAAAGCAATCATTCAAGGTAGTTCAAAGAAATATTGCTGGTAAAAATATCACAGAATGGCAAATTCCCTTTCAAGGCGCTTTAGTATCACATGGTTGGTTAGATCAGGATACCGTATTTGTAGCTCTTGGTGGACCTGTTGGCGAAACAATAGCAGATAACAAAGGTCAAACCCTGAATAATAGCGACACCTTTAAAACCGTAACTGGTTCTTTACCCAAACCCAACGGTGGTTATTTCTATCTAGATATGGATAACACCACCTCTGTAATTACTCGTTTTGCTACCGCAGGTCAACCCCTACCTCCTGATATCAGTGCTATCCTGGGTTCTATTCGTGGTTTGGGTGTCACTGTTCATAGCCCCAATAAATCTACTGCTCAAATGGAAATGTTGTTAGCTTTAAAAACCAGTAAATAAGGAGGCAGGAGTCAGGATAATAAGAATAAATTTCTTCCCTATTCCCTATTCCCTATTCCCTATTCCCTCTTACACTGTCACCAGTCCCCAGTCACCAGTCACCAGTCACCTGCTGTAAAATAAAGCTGTTCCCAACTACAAAAATGTATGACTACTGCTATTAAAACCTCTCCTGACTTACCTTCCCGCTTAGTCAATGGCATTCTTTCAGTTAAGCCTTTATTTAACCTAGCTAAACACCAAGCCAGACAAATGATGATTAAACGGGCTGAGAAAATAGGTGTACCTTGGAATCAAGAAGTTGAAAAACTACAAGCAGCACGAGATTGGGCAAATGATTTAGCTCAAGTCCAAAATCCTCAAACTACCTATCCAGAATATTACTTACGTCCATTTCACGCTTATGATGGAGGGGATCTTAGCTGGAAGGCTGCTTTTGAGTTGGAAGTGGCTGCTCGTACTGTTCATGCCAGCATTTGGAAAGATGCAGGTGCTGAAGGTGATACTCAACTGCGTCAAAGTTATCACAATATTCTCAAAGCTCAACTTCCCCATCCACCACAAGATATTTTAGACTTGGGTTGTGCTGTGGGATTAAGTACCTTTGCTCTACAAGAACTTTACCCCCAAGCCAAAATCACAGGTTTAGATTTATCTCCCTATTTTTTAGCTGTTGCTAACTATCGTTCTCAACAACGTCAAAGTAATATTAACTGGGTTCATGCTCAAGCTGAATCTACAGGATTAGCAGATAATTCTGTTGATTTAGTTTCGATTTTTTTAATGTGTCATGAATTGCCCCAGTCAGCAACTAGAAAGATTTTTGCAGAAGCAAGACGGGTTTTGCGTCCAGGTGGGCATTTAACAATTATGGATATGAATCCCAAATCAGAAATTTACAAAAAAATGCCTACTTATGTTTTCACTTTGCTCAAAAGTACAGAACCTTATTTAGATGAATATTTCACTTTAGATATTGAGCAAGCTTTAGTTGAGGCTGGTTTTCAAAATTCAACTATTACTAATAACAGTCCTCGTCATCGGACTATTATTGCTCAAGTCAGTAATTCAACAATGGAAAATTAACAATTGACAATTGACAATTACCTCCCCTTCCCTGGAAATGAGAGCATTAGGAAATAGGAAATTTTTTCTGTTTTCTCATAGAAAGGAGAGGTTTTAACCTTTAATGAAACAATTGTCAATTATCAATTATCAATTGATAATGTGTGCATAATTTATCTCTTGTACTCTGGGCAATAATTCCACCGCTGCTGTTTTTGTGGTTTTACTATCGCCGAATTTCAGCGCCTCCTTTTCCCCTACAAATACTATGTTTTTTTGTAGTTGGTGCAATTTCTGGTTTTGTGGCTTTGGGGTTAGAATGGGCTATAGAAATTGCTGCTAATTCTGTTATGAACTGGGCAAAAATACAACGTTATTTTGTTGGTTTTGCCCTGCGGCAGTTGGTGGTTATTGGTCCAGTTGAAGAAGGTTGTAAGTTTGCTGCTGTTATTATTCCTATCTGTTATTTTCAACGCAGTTATAGGTTACGCACTAGTACGGTTTTTCTGTTTACGATAGCTGCTGCTTTGGGGTTTACTGCTGAGGAAAATTGGGTTTATTGGTTTCATGGTACTGCACCAATTTTAGAACGAATTATTAGCACTCCTGTACATTCTATGTTTGTTGCTCCTTGGGGGTATGCGTTAGGAAAATATATTTTTTCTAGCAGACGTTTAAATAAAGATAGAAGTTCAATTTTTACTGCTTGGTTAAATTCGGTTTTATTTCATGCTTTGGTAAATATTTTATCTAGAAGTTGGGTTTATCCCCCTCCCATTAGTTTTCTTGGTTATTGTTTATTTCCTTTTTTGTTATGGTTGTTTTGGCGACTAGAACAATTTTGGCGAAAATCTCAAGGTAAACGTCCTATTACTTTAATTTCTGGTAATACTTCTAAGCAGCGTTTTTGGCAAAGAAGTTTAATTTTGCTGATGTTGATTTTGGGTGGTAATGCTATTTTTGGCATTTTTATTTTGGTGAGAAAAGTTAGTCCTTTGCCAATAATAAGAATTTTTGATACTGAGATTTTCTTGTTTATATTTAGGGAAATTTTTATTAATTTTTGTTTGGGTTTTGTGGCTTGGTTGATTTATCTTTATTTACGCAATTTAGCCCGTCGTCGATATTTTTTTCAATGATGAAAAGTGAGAAGTCAGGAGCAGGATGCAGTATAAATATTCTGACTCCTGACTCCTGTACGGGCGAAGCATTCGAGTGACTAATTATCAATTTTTGTCCAAGGCTATTTTGCGAATGCTTCGCCCCTACTTAACTTAAACTGCTGCTAATTCTAGTTGTTTGACTGCTGCATTTACAGAAGTCTGATCTAAGTCAGCAGCGTAAATTTCACAGGAGTTATTAGGACTTTCTACGAGTTTGATTTTGTAAAGTTCTGCTCCTAGTTGTTGAATAGGCGATCGCAATGTATTACTAATATAAAATGCGATGTTTTCCGCAGTGGGTACAACTTGAGCAAAAAAGGAAACGTCTTTATTTAAGAAACCATGATCCATTGGTTCAATTACAGAATTTTTAATGATTTGATTTAAACCACCTAAATCAACTCCCATTCCTGTAACTGGATCAATTTCCCCTTTGACGGTGACTTCTAAATGATAATTATGTCCGTGTCCATTAATGCGAGCGCATTTACCGTAAATTTGTTTATTTTTTTCTAAACTCAAATCAGGATGTGCTAATCTATGGGCTGCACTAAAATCAGTAGCTACATTGAAAAATGTTTCTGATCCATTACCTTTGTATTCTACCCACAGTTGATCACTTTCAAATAATTTCACCTGGGATAATTTTACTCCCAATTTTTGAATTGGAGATTGCAGTAAATCACTAATGTAACGAGAGATATTTTCTGTGGTGGGAACTATTTGTGATTCAGCAAAATAAGGAATATCTTCATTAATGCAGGAGTGATCAAATAATTCTAAAACATGATCTTCAACTACTTTCTTTAAAGCACGAACATCTACAATCATTCCTGTACGTGAGTCCATTTCCCCTTCTACAGTCACTTCTAAATGATAGTTGTGTCCGTGGGTGCGGGTACATTTACCATATTTTTCTGCACTCAGGTTAGGCGCTAAACGATGGGCGGCGCTAAAATGACTTCTGATGGTTAAAGAGGCTTTTTTTCCTTCTCCTTGATATTCTGCCCACATCTGCGGATGTTCCAACAACTGCACCTTAACGATGGGTAAATGCGGTGTTAACCGTTCCCAGATCACTTTAGCAATATTTTCTGTGGTGGGGAGAGTTTGTTTAAATTCTGGCCACACATCATTCAGGTAAGAAAAATCTAGTTGACCGGTAGCTTCGTTTTTGATGGTGTGTTTTACATCAGACAGGTTTAACACCATTCCATACTCATCCAGTTCACCAGACATGGAGATAAATAATACATAGTTATGACCTTGACCGGGGAATTTCGAGAAAGGACCAAACTTTTCTAGGTTCTCGGTTTCACTCAATTCCGGCAACCAATACCGATGAGTAGCTGAAAACTGAGCGCGGCGATTTATGATACATTCCATGACTGCACTGGTAAAAATTTAATATTTCTTTATCTTTCACTGTATCCAGTGTAAACCAATTTGTGCTGTGGTGGTAAGTTGTTTGTTTACTGGTAACTCTTGAGTAGGTACTGGGGAAAGGATAAAGATATTAAAAAGACAAAGAAGGCTCAAAGATTAGAAATGAAGTATCTTTAATGTCAGAACCTGTATTACTTACCCTTAAAGTAGAAAGAACAGAAGAGGTATATGCAACAATTCTGTACTATTTACAAAACAAAGAAATTGTCAGCAATTATATGAAAACCTGGATAGAACATGGTCATAAAATGAGAGAACAACAAAGACTGAATCCCCCACCAGTATCAGAAAAACTCAGACAACTTAGAAAAGAGAGACAATTTTATATTGGTGACAAATAACCGCACTTCTATGCCAGTGCATTTATCTGATCATAAGCTGTTACACAGCTAAATTGTATAATCCTAATATTCTGAACTCTTGTTTAACAGGCAAGATGCCTGTTCCACTTATACAAATTAAATGCACAACAGCTTATTGCCATGAATCGTCACATACCAGGAATCTTTATTGTCAATCCTAATTTAAGTGTTGGTGAAAATATAGAAGAATTAATATTAGTTGCTTTAGCTTCAGAAGATGGTGAATATCAAGATCGGATAGTCTATTTACCATTACCATAAAATCTGAAAAATCATCAAACCTTCTGACTCCTTACTTCTTACCAT
This sequence comes from Sphaerospermopsis sp. FACHB-1094, assembly GCF_014696195.1. Lineage (NCBI taxonomy): Bacteria > Bacillati > Cyanobacteriota > Cyanophyceae > Nostocales > Aphanizomenonaceae > Sphaerospermopsis > Sphaerospermopsis sp. FACHB-1094. The sequence goes on from NZ_JACJPT010000049.1 coordinate 18,860, forward strand.
TTTTCACCCCACAGATTCTTGCGCTTCACAATGTAACCGCGTTGCTATTCTAAACATTTCTTGACCCGTGTGCAAATAACGATCATCATAATTTAAAGGAAAATATCCCAACTCTTCCAAACCATCACCCACTTGATTTAAACTATAATAAAGATGTGCTGCTACTCTCGCTAAACTAGGAGGGTTTGGTAAAGAATGAAAGGTATTTTGAGCCTTTTTAAAATCATCCCGACAGTTATCTAAATATTCTTGAAATTGATCTATTAACTCATCATCAAAAGGATCTGCTGCTAAGTCTTCAATTTGCTGTTCTAAAGAATTAAGAATGCGACAAAGCACGCGGTTGATCGGTTGATAAACTACACGCAACCACTCTTCAACCTTTTCATCTGCATCTTTTCCAGATTGTTTTTTAGCCTTATGTTGTTTTTGAGCAGATGCAGTTCTTTCTTGACGATGAATATTTGATTTTTGGGCATCTTTTCTAATTTGTTCATCGTATTTTAGACGACTTTGAACATCACTCAAAACTTCATAAGCAGCATTAATTCTAATAATTTCCTCATGATTAGCTGTTTCCTGATTACTGTCAGGATGAAACATTTTCACCAAGCGGCGATATGCTTGTTTAATCTCCGCTTGGCTGGCATTAGCATTAACTTTCAGGGTTTTGTAATGGTTAGAATCTTCCATGATTTAATTATCAGTTATCAGTTATCAGTTATCAGTCATCAGTAATTAGTTATCAATAAATTTTATTATTAATCTGTTCACTGTTCACTGACTCCTGTACGGGCGAAGCATTGGGAAAATAGCCTTGGACACAAATTGATAATTGGTCGTCCGAATGCTTCGCCCCTACAACTCCTGACTCCTGAATTCTTAGTTTACCGTCTTAGCTTCTAAATCCTGAAACAAAGGTGTACTCAAATATCTTTCACCAAAACTTGGTTGAATCATGACTATTAAACGTCCTGCATTTTCTGGACGTTGGGCGACACAAATAGCAGCACATAAAGCAGCACCACTAGAAATTCCCGATAATAGTCCTTCTTCCCTAGCTAACCTGCGACTGAAAGCGATCGCCTCTTCATCAGTGACAGAAATTATCTCATCAATCAATTTTACATTCAAAACTTGGGGAACAAAACCCGCCCCAATACCCTGAATTTTATGGGGTCCTGGTTTACCACCAGATAACACAGGACTATTAGCAGGTTCAACAGCGATCGCCTGAAAACTAGGTTTCTTTGCCTTCAAAACTTCCGCCACACCAGTAATAGTACCACCAGTACCCACACCCGCCACAATCATATCTACCTGGCCATCGGTATCTTCCCAGATTTCCAAAGCTGTAGTTTCTCTATGTATTTTAGGATTAGCAGGATTGCGGAACTGTTGCAACATATATGAGTGTGGTGTGGTTTCCACAATTTCCTGCGCTCTGCGAATCGCTCCACTCATCCCCTCAATACCCGGTGTTAATTCCAATTCTGCCCCATACGCCCGCAACATTGCCCGACGTTCAGCACTCATGGTTTCCGGCATAGTCAAAATTAATTTATACCCCTTAGCCGCCGCTGTCATTGCCAAAGCAATACCCGTATTTCCCGATGTCGGTTCTACCAACACTGTCTTACTAGGAGTGATTAAACCTTCCCGTTCAGCATCATTAATCATACTCACACCGATTCTGTCTTTCACCGATGCCGATGGGTTCATACTTTCCAGTTTCAGCAAAATCTGTGCTACACAACCTTCTTCCTGGGGAATACGGTTTAACTGCACCAAGGGAGTCCGTCCAACCAATTCTGTAATATTTCGAGCAACCCGCATAATAACTTTTGATTCCTTTAGATGTAGTACATGATATCTAATTGCCTCCGTGAATCTCGCTGTTCACAAAGATCCTGAAGCGAATATTTTTCCAAGACTGCATTTGCAGCCTGACGCGCTTCTTGCCAAATTTCTTCTACAATGGCACTATCTACACTTTTGGGGTTATTATCATCTTCCCCTGTCTTGATATCCAACCCTTCTAAACATTCCAAAATATCAAAAACGCTGATTTTCCAAGGTTCTCGCGCTAACAGATAGCCACCTTTTGAACCACGTTGACTTTTAACTATACCCCCACGCCTCAAAGTAGCAAGTAGCTGTTCTAAATAGCGATCTGGTATGTCTTGTTGGGCAGCAATTTGTCGAATTTGCATCGGTTCGCCGCTTTCGTAATGAGTTGCCATTTCTAATAACGCCAGAATTGCGTATTCAGATTTACAGGATAGTTCCACAAGCAGCAGTTAAGAATAAAGGATCATTAATTATTCATAATTCATAACTTTTTCTAGTATACTCCGGTTTTACACTGGGGTTTGTACTTTTTTTGAGTATTCAGCTATCAGCCATCAGCAATCAGCTATAGCAGGTGACAGTGCTAAAAGCCTTTAATTGTCTAAGTTTTAGTTTTGGTTAATGTTCTCACCTTCTTCTCTAGAGCGTCGATTCAGCAATGCTAGGTAATCTGTTTTTATCTTGTAGGGGCGAAGCATTCAGGTGATAACCTATCGCTGAAGCCAGTTCATATTCTGTCCGAATGCTATACGCCCTTACGATTAATGAATCGGTTTTCTAGGTTTTTTCTGCCCAAAACAAAAAACCCGCCTCATGGCGGGCAAAACAGATTAAAAGATTGTTAGCAGACTACCAACTTTCTTAATCTAGAAAGTAAACGTTGTTCTGAGAGTTCCAATAAAGGCATCCTGGCTATTGCTGTTTTGTCCAACAGCTGGCAACCAAATTACACCAGGGGTGACAGAGATGTTATCAGAAACGCGATACTTGTAGAAACCTTCAACTTGGTAAGGCATATCACCAGTGTTAGGACCACCAGCATTATTAAAGGTATAGGGTTGAACGCCACCGAAAATACCTAATACGTTCCCTCTCTTACCAAAGTCAGGTAACGCTACCCCAACTCCATAACTCCAAGCTTCAAAATCATCATTTGCAGCAAAGCCTGTAATATCGTGGTAAGAAACGAAACCACTGATAGATAGTCTTTGGCTGGGTTTGAACGCTGCGGAAACACCGTAGGAGTTACTGGAAGAGCCGCTTGGTGAACGGAGAGTATTAGCTAGTGTTGTACCGACAACAGCACCTCCATCACGTCCTGCATCAAACAAGGTACTACCAGCACCATGATAACCATGTACATAGGTAGCAGCTAAAGCAAGACGATTACCAACATTGAAGTTTAACTGACCTAAAGCCGCATAGTTACCATCAAACAAACCTGCACCATTAGCAGGGTTTTCAGCGCCAGAAGTTGTGTTTCCAGAAGCCAAGTAACCTAAAGTTAATGAACTTGGTTTGAGAATGCCGCCGCCTTGTCCAAAGGGTACATTAACAGCAATACCTGAACCACCACCAATTCTATAGATGGGATTTTCCGAACTAAAGGTACTTAAAGCACCATTACCGCCATCTGTTTTATCGAAGAAGTAAGGGTTGTTAACTGCTGCATAATGGCTATGCTGACCACCAGTAGCTGCTATGTAGACCTGTGCAGGACCAATAGGAGCTTCATAAGTCAGTTTGTCAATCTCAACATTGTTATTACCAGTGCTACCAACTTCAAAGGTTTGGTTAGTTTCATCTGTGGTTCCAAAACCTTGGGCATTACCCGCAGTCAAACGGGTATTCAACATATCTCTACCAGTGAAGCTGCTTTGCAGGTTCAAACGAACTCTGTTCTGCAAAACAGTTTGTCCAGGAGGAGTAGCGCCGAAGGAATCAGTGACAGCAAAAATAGCTTCACCTTGTAATTTAGTAGTAGTAGAGAATTGATTCGCTTCTAACTCAGCAGTACGGGCTTCCAAAGTATCTACACGACCCCGTAAAGTTGCCAGTTCCGCAGAAAATTCTTCTTGCAGACGCTGTAAAGTCGCTAAATCCTGTTTTGTCACCAAATCAGCTGTTGCTGTGGCGATCAATTCGTTAACACGATCTAAACAAGCATTTAAACCAGCAGCAAATTCATAACGAGTTAAGGCCCGGTTGCCGCGATATGTACCATTGGGATAACCCGCAATACAGCCATATCTTTCTACCAAAGACTGCAATGCTTGGAATGCCCAATCAGTGGGCTGAACATCAGAAAACTGAGATACTGATGTAACTTGCGACTGTAAATTTTGACCTTCGTTGCTGTAGTTCTGAACCTGGGCCAAAACCTGCGTTTTTGAAGCGACTGGAGCTAAAACTTCAGGCTGTTGGGAAACTTCTGTAGCGGCTTGAGTTTCCAGTGTTGATACTTCAGTGGTGGCATTTGCAGAGGCAACAGCTGTTCCTGAAACTAATAACGCTGCTCCTAAAACTGCTGGGCTAACCACCAGAGACTTCCACAAGAGATTAGACATCTTTACTTTTACTCCTCACACCGTTTATAGATGACTGTTTTTGTAGTACCTACTTATCCGAAATGCGATATCTTTTTGCGACCTGTGGATGAGGCATAGCTGCCACTACTACAATTTTAGTTTTTACAAAGTTAAAAAATGATTAACGAATCGTTAAAAAATCATGAAATTAACTTATGTAAAAGCATCTAAATCATAGTTTTATATTATAAAATATCTCAGCCTAATGATCAAGATAAAATTTATCAATTAAATACCGCGCAAATAAGCTGGTATCATATTCTCAATCACAACCAAGCAATTAACTATTTTCAACTCACACCACAGATATACAGGACAAAAACATAACAGCAGCTTTTGCCAAAAGTGTTTGCAACTGATTTAAACAATCACATCTGTTAGATTAAATTTCTTTGCTGTTGCCATTGGACAATTTCCTCTATTAGCAAAAACCTCTCTATATTGTGAGGATGTCCTGCCAAGTCTGAATGTTCCATGAAGCGCAGTTAAATTATTTTCAACAATTAATGGCGAATTCTGTAGCTTGTAAAAAAATACAGATATAGCGGAAGGCAAGAGGCAAGAGGCAAAAGTAAAACCCTTATTATTACTAGCTTTTAGCTTTTGAGAATGTCCTAACCAGCTTGTCTACTGCTATATGTTCGTGAAGAGAAAATTTACCGTTACTAGCCCCTAAAAAACTATCCGCCCTAAATTAAATCCGATGATCTAACTCAGGGCGGTCTAGCGGGTCTTCAGGTTGCAACCAGACTGCCGGAAGGAACTCCGACTTTTAGCCTAGCTACTTGAGCTAACTTAGTATCTCAGGATAACTAAATCTCAGGATAACTAAGGCTAACTTTTAGAGAACAGCCCCGGCGCACAGCCGGCTAACTGCAACCTGATGACCCATGCTTTTACTACTATCTATCATGGGCATCACCTCCTTGTTGCCTAAACGGTCTTAGTTTCAAAAAGGCAGAGCGCAAAACTCTGGGTTTTTAACCTGAAATTATCATAGCACAGAAAATTATTTTGGCAATAGTCAGGAGGTGACTGGTGACTGGTGACTGGTGATTGGTGATTGGTGACTGGTGATTGGTGATTGGTGACTGGTGATTGGTGATTGGTGATTGGTGATTGGTGATTGGTGACTGGTGATTGGTGACTGGTGACTGGTGACTGGTGACTGGTGATTGGTGACTGGTGACTGGTGACTGGTGACTGGTGACTGGTGACTGGTGACTGGTGACTGGTGATTGGGAATAATATTAACCATTACCCAATTCCCAATTCCCAATTCCCCATTACCCATTCCCAATTCCCAATTCCCCATTCCCAATTCCCAATTCCCAATTCCCAATTCCCCATTCCCAATTCCCAATTTGTCAATTTCAGAGATTTTTGGTACATAAAAATTAAGTAACCTACATGGTTCGCTTTTATCCCTCATCGGACACCCAGCATAGTGAGTGCTAAACGTCTACCAGAAACTACCGCCCATGTCAGAATCACCCGTCAATCTTGGCAACATGGCTTTCTTGAAGGTGATGTCAGCGCCGGCGATTTTGAATGGCATTTTCAATGGCATTTCCGTCGGGGAGAACTATCTGTCAAACCTTCCCAGGGTCGCGCTTTAATTAAAGAACCTCTCGGCCGCTTTTTGGAAAAACAAGATTACCAATTAGAACCAGGAGGCGATTATGCTTTTACTATTCGGGCAGAATTGTAAATAGAAGGAGTCAAGAGTCAGGAGTCAGTTGTCAGTAGAACTGCTGGAAGTTAAGCGGTTAAGGTAGCGTTCAATTAACAGGATGGCTACAATATCATCTATTGGTCGTGGTGGCTGTCGCAAACCTTTTGGTAAAAGTTTGGTGAGTCCTGTAGGTGGGAACATCTGCCAATAGCGATCGCGTGCTTCCAGAGTTGTATAACGCTCATCCACTAACACAATATTTACAGAGGGAATTAATTCCTGATTCAGTTGCTGTTTCCACTTTTTCGCCGTGGTTTGATCCCCCATGACAATTAAAGAAACAGGGTATTTTTGCCGTAGTGAAGAAATTTGTGCGATCGCCTCAACCGCAGGTACAACTTGATGAAAATACAACTGCCGATCCAATCCCATCACAGCTACACCACATTTATCTCGACCAGGATCAAAGCCTAAAATTGCAGGTTGTGTGTTAGTCATAGGGAACAGGGAATAGGGAAGTGGGAATTGGGAATTGGGAATTGGGAATTGGGAATTGGGAATTGGGAATTGGGAATTGGGAATTGGGAATGGTTGATATTATTCCCAGTCACCAGTCCCCAGTCCCCAGTCACCAGTCCCCAGTCACCAGTCACCAGTCACCAGTCACCAGTCACCAGTCACCAGTCACCAGTCCCCAGTCACCAGTCCCCAATCACCAGTCCCCAATCATGTGCTAAAAATAATTTGTCCATTGAAAAGTGCTACAAGTTTGATTCTCAATGGTCCTGCTGTATAGGTATTCTCAGCAGCTACAGATTTAATTTCTAAAGGTTGTTCAGATTGTTGCAATTGGGAGAAAAAGCGCAAAAAAGTTCCATCTACCTGTACTGCTTCCACAATACCAGCATTGCGGGCGCGAAATTGAGAAGCAGAAATCAGCAAGTCTAAACGTTGCCTTAATTGATATGATGTCATAGTTTTCATATCAGCAGAGGTTGTAGCTAGAACCTCACCTGCGGAGAATACCAGTTGATTTGGCATGGCATCAGCAAAAAATTCTATCTGTTTTTCTCCTCTGACATAATTACCCGCCGAAAAAATTCGCACTACATATTCTCTACCATCTTTAATTTGTTTGATAAGTTGTTCAACTCTCTCTTGGGTAACACGCAATAATTCTGCATTTCCCGGATTTGTTCCTGGTTCACTTAATTGGATGTTGGCATTGCGGTTAGCTTCTTGCAAAATTTGGACTACTACTTCACCAGCAGCAGTAGGTTTATCGACACGAACTACATCAGCAGCCAAAACTTGACCACGAACTAAGGCCAATTTACCCAAACGCAGGTCACGATAAGACTGGTAATATTTTTCTAGCCTTGCTACTTCCTGTTCTAAATATTGTTGCTGATTTTCTAATTCTTTGAGCCGAGCTTCTCTAGTAGCAATTACTTGTTCTCGTTTTTTAATTTCTAAGTTGCGATTTTGAATAAGTTTATCTAAATTAGCGATTTTTTGATCTCGCTGTTTAATCATTTCTTGCCGATTAGCAAGTTCTAAATCCCGTTTTTCGATAGCTGTCTTAGCTTCATCAATGGCTTTTTTAGCTTCAGCATACAGTCGCTGACGTTCTGCCCTCAACTCTTCCACTGCTGTCTGCAATGCTTGACGCTGTTGATAAAGGTTGTCTAGTTCATTTATAGCTTGTCTATACTGAATCACTACTTCACCCAGTCGGCTTTGAGTGCCTTGAAGTTGCGCTTGAGTTTTGGCTTGTTGGCTAATAGTGCGGTTGAGTTGAGCTTGGGTGATCTGTTGTTTGGCATTTGCCGCTTTTAGAGACTGATTAATTTTTTGTAAATCTTGCTGTGCTTGAGCTTGTTCTTTCCTAGCTTGAATTAACTGATTTTCTACCTCAGTTTTTTGGGTTTCCGCAATTTTTAATTGTTCTCGCTTGTTTCTTAGGTCTTTTTGAATATCCTCTAACTCAAACACTCCTTTCCGCAAACCTTCATCAGCAGCAAATAAAATTGCTAAAGTCGATGCCGATATTACACCACCCGTAAAAATCGTTACTAATACGGCTGTATTTTTAGGACGCAAATTAAATAAAGAGAGGCGTGCCTTGCCCACCTTAGTGCCAATGCGATCGCCCACAGTGGCAATCACGCCCCCCAGAATTAAAATTGCTGCTATCAGGATGTACCCGGTGGCCATCTTCAACTACCGCCAGAAATGCTTCCAGATACAGCCTACTACTTTCAACCATTGTCTGTGGGGGAAAGAAGATTGGCAAAAGCAGAATTTAGTCAATTTTTAAATTTCCTCCGATTGCGGGTATTTTTTTCAAAACACAACTTCAATACAACTTGTACCAACTTTCCCCCCAACAGATTTTAAGTAAATTGCTTACTTAATGTGACAGGTTTATGCACAGTAATCTTTTTCTTGTGGATGGAGATCATTTTTTTCTCGCGTAAATCTCCAAGCAATCTGGTGACAGTAACGCGAGTAGAACCAATTGCTTCAGCGATCGCCTGATGGGATAGCTTCAAATCAATGGTAATGCCATCTGCACAGGGTACACCAAAATCCCGACAGAGAATTAACAAAAAACTGATCAACCGAGAACCCATATCTCGGTGAGCAAGGGTTTCAATCATCATCTCTGTTTGCAGAATCCGCGAAGATAGTCCCCGCAGCATTAACATTGATAATTCTGGATTTTCCTTGAGTGCTTGCTCTACTTGTTCAATTGGGGCAGAAAGTAATTCTACCGCCGTAAAGGCAACTGCATGATAGAACCTATCTGACTTATTACCCGTTAGCAATGACAACACACCAAAAACACTATTTTCCCGCAGCAGTGCTACCGTTATTTCTTCTCCTGCTTCATATACCCTGGAAAGTTTCACAGCACCCTTGAGAAGAAAATAAACTCGTTCGGCGGGATCGCCGGGAAAAAAGATCGTTTTGTTGCGTTCAAACGTCTCTACAACTGGCGGAAATGCTCCAGTTGCCATCTGACGAAAAACATTTGCTAGGGCTTTATCTTGTGTCACGATCATCTCCCTTCCCCTACCCAATGCCGGAAAAACAAAAACTGATTACCTAAGAATACACCTGAAAATTCAATAAAGCACCGTCAACCTTTCTGTTTTTTCCTATACTCAAATCTCTCATTTTATCTTTATTTGTTGATCATGATACCCAATTTTTGTTATTTTTAGCCAAGAATTGTTGATCAGTAGTTTCTCAAACTCAACTAAAGAGGTTTTTTTGCAGAAAAATTTGCAATATCTTTATAAGTTCTTAAACAATTACAGCAGGAGTCAGGAGTCATTCGTAGGGGCAACACCCTGTGGTTGCCCTCTTGAGTCAGAAGTAAAATTCTCTTTCTGTCTATATTTCACGTTAGATCCTGTACCTCATTGATCTGCAATCTGCTTTATCATAAATTTCTGGACTGCAATACCCAAACGAATGATATTTTTGAAAATCCCCTACCTAACTAAGTAAAAATAGGGTCAGATTCTAGTATGGTTATCTATACTCCTAATGATTGATCACATTGACTATTTCTATGCTGAATCTGTCCGGTAAAAACGCCTTAGTCACGGGTATTGCCAATAATCGCTCCATTGCCTGGGGTATTGCTCAACAACTACACCAAGCTGGTGCTAACCTGGGCATTACCTATTTGCCAGATGAAAAAGGCAAATTCGAGAAAAAAGTCTCAGAATTAGTCGAACCTCTCCAACCTAGCTTATTCCTTCCCTGTAACGTTGAAAACGAGGAACAAATTCAAGCCACTTTTGAAACTGTCCGTGATCAATGGGGTAAATTAGACATCCTCATTCACTGTCTCGCTTTTGCTAACAAAGAAGATTTAAGCGGAGATTTTAGCAAAACGTCCCGTTCCGGTTTTAATAAAGCTTTGGAAGTTAGCACTTATTCACTGATTCAGTTAAGCGGTGCTGCCAAACCTTTGATGACTGAAGGCGGTAGTATTGTTACTCTCTCCTATTTAGGTGCTGTGCGAGCTATCCCTAACTATAACATCATGGGTGTAGCCAAAGCTGGGTTAGAAGCCAGTGTTCGTTACTTAGCAGCAGAACTAGGTCCCCAAAACATTCGTGTTAACGGTATTTCCGCAGGTCCTATCCGCACTTTGGCATCTTCAGCAGTAGGCGGCATTTTAGATATGATTCATCATGTTGAGGCAATCGCACCCCTGCGTCGCACCGTTACACAATTAGAAGTAGGTAATACCGCTGCTTTTTTATGTAGTAATTTATCCAGCGGCATCACTGGGCAAATCCTGTATGTAGATGCAGGATATGAAATGATGGGAATGTAATAGGTGACTGGTGATTGGTGATTGGTGATTGGGAAAAACAACTAATGACCAATGACTAATAACTAATAACTAATGACTAATGACTAATGACTACTAACCGCATTGCTACAGTTAAACGTACTACTGGGGAAACGGATGTAATAGTAACCATAAACATTGATGGTACGGGCATCTGTAACGCTAATACTGGCATTCCTTTTTTAGATCACATGATCCATCAAATCGCCTCTCATGGTTTATTTGATTTGGATATTCAAGCTAAAGGTGACTGGGAAATTGATGATCATCACACTAATGAAGATGTGGGGATTACTTTGGGTCAAGCTTTACATCAAGCACTAGGTAATAAAAAAGGCATTGTCCGCTTTGGTAATTTCCTTGCACCCCTAGATGAAGCTTTGATTCAGGTAGCTTTAGACTTTTCTGGCAGACCTCATCTCAGTTATGGTCTAAATATTCCTACTCAACGAGTGGGAACTTATGATACCCAACTGGTGCGGGAATTTTTTGTGGCGTTGGTGAATCATAGTCAAATGACCTTGCATATTCGCCAACTTGATGGTATTAATTCCCATCATATTATTGAAGCAACTTTTAAAGCCTTTGCCAGAGCGATGCGGATGGCAGTAGAAATTGATCCTCGTCGTGCTGAGACTATTCCCAGTTCAAAAGGTGTGCTATAAGTTACTGATGGTAGTGTAAGAAAGCTATTCTCTAGGCGATAATTGACACAACAATATAGTTTGTTTATTATCGTGCTAATTTCTAACTTGTAATCAATCGCACCCAGTCGGTAATTGGTAATTGAAACACGATGAATTCTGTTGCAGACACATCCGCTCCTCAACTGAATCCTGTAGATCAGCCTCCAGTAGTTCTGACTTCTGAGTTGCGAAAAGTTTATCGCACGGGTTTTTGGCTGAATCAAAAAGTCGTATCTTTGAAAAGTTGTTCTTTACAAGTTTACCCAGGGGAAACCTTTGGATTATTGGGACCTAATGGTGCGGGTAAAACCACTCTGTTAAAACTTTTATTGGGAATTATCCGCCCTTCTGCTGGCAGGGGATTATTATTAGGTAAGCCACTTGGCGATCGCTCGGTGAAACAGCGTATTGGTTACTTACCAGAAAATCCCTATTTATACGACTATCTCACCGGCTGGGAATTTTTGGAATTAGCTGCTGGTTTATTCCAAATACCTCAAAAGGTGCAACGTCAACGCATTCCCGAACTGTTAAAATTAGTCGGTTTGTCACAAACTGATGCTCGTAAAAAGCTAATGCGACGTTATTCTAAAGGCATGCTTCAGCGAGTTGGTATGGCTCAGGCATTAATTAATGATCCAGAATTGGTATTTTTAGATGAGCCTATGTCTGGACTTGATCCCTTGGGACGTTACCAAATGCGAGAAATTATTCTCTCACTCAAAAAAGCTGGAAAGACAATATTTTTCAACAGTCATGTTTTGAGTGAAGTAGAACAAATTTGCGATCGCATTGCTATCCTGGCTAAAGGAGAATTAATTTGTGCTGGTTCTCTCAATGAACTTTTAGGTACAGAGAATACATATCATGTTAAAGGTCAAGGAGGCGATACAGAAGTTCTGAATAAAAGAATACTTGATTTGCAATTTGAACCTGATGGTACTTGGCACGGTATTTTACAAGCAGATTACTATGATTTTCTAGCCAGTCTCCGATTAATGGGTGGTAAAATTATGACTATGAACTTAACTCGTCAATCTTTAGAAGAGTTCTTTATCCAACAGATCCAAAAACAAAATCAGTAATAATTCAGGATTCAGTACAGACGTTCCTACGGAACGTCTGTACGAGATTCAGGAACTTTTTCTGTTTCCTAAATGCTTATCCCTACATTGTGTAAACACTTGCTTTTATAACTGAAAAGTAACTTAAATCATGTAGGGCTAATTACTGGTAATAACTTGTAATAAAATTTCTTCTATTCCCTAAACCCTATAAAATATGATTCTTCACTATTGACGAATTTGAAAAAACTTGCTGTAATCGTTAACAATTAGATGATCTGTCCGATTTTTAATTTAAATTAAGTTAAATAAAAATTCAGAATATAGGATTCAGATTATATCCTGAAAACCATAGTTAATTAGGAAAATAAGGATGATAGGGAACTTGAATAATTAACTATAGTCAACGTTAAAAATGTTTAGAAATTTACAGATGGTAGTCTCAAATTCTCCAGTAAATATGCTTAATATACATTTGTGGAAATTTTTAACCCATTCAACTACAGCTGTAGTTTTGTTAACGAGTGTCAATCTTGCTTTACCATCCGTTAGCCTAGCGCAACAAAGAACAGCATCACAAACCTCCAACATATCTACAGACTACTTATTAGGTGGAGGCGATCGCATTCGTGTCAACATATTTGAAGTACCTGAATATACGGGTGAATATCAAGTACCCCCTGGTGGTTCAATTAACCTACCTCTAATTGGTAGTATATCCGTTCTCGGATTAACAACGGAACAGGCAGCAGACGAAATATCTAGAAGATATGCTCGCTTTCTCAAACGTCCGCTAATTTCAGTTAATTTATTATCACCTCGTCCCATTAACATTTTTGTAGCTGGAGAGGTAACACGACCAGGCGCTTACACTCTCAGTTTACAGGGCAGCGGCGGCGATAATCCCGGTTTACAATATCCCACAATATTAGCAGCACTTAGCACAGCCCAAGGGGTAACATTAGCAGCAGATGTGACTAAAGTACAATTACGCCGTAAAATTGGACGTTCTGGTGAACAGGTTATTGCTCTCAACCTCAAAGAAATCACCCAAACAGGCAGAATACCCCAAGATATCACCTTACGGGATGGAGACACCATAGTTGTACCCACCGCCACAGATTTCAACGTTGCTGAAGCTCGGAATTTATTTGCAGCCAATTATGCGGCTAGTCAAACTGCACCCCGCACAGTAGCTATTACAGGTCAAGTGTACCGTCCCGGTTCTTATTTAGTAACACCAGGTGGTGGTGGTGGAAATGATGGTGGAGCGCCAGGAACAGGCTTACCAACTGTCATGCGAGCAATTCAACTAGCTGGAGGAATTACATCACAAGCGGATGTGCGGAGTATTAAAATCCGCCGTCCTACTAGAATTGGCTCAGAACAAACATTAAATCTCAATCTCTGGGAATTATTGCAAACTGGGGATCTAAATCAAGATGTGGTGTTGCAAGATGGAGATACAATTGTTGTTCCCACAGCCACTGAGATTAACCCAGCGGAAGCAATACAATTAGCTACTACTACTTTATCACCGGCAACTATTCAAGTAGGGGTAGTCGGAGAAGTGAAAAAACCTGGATTAACAAATTTACAGCCGAATAGCTCTTTAAATCAGGCTTTACTGGCTGCTGGTGGCTTTAATGATGCTAGGGCTAGTAGTGGTGCTGTAGATTTGATTCGTCTCAATCCCAATGGTACTGTTACTAAACGGGTAGTAAAAATAGATTTCTCCAAAGGCATTAACGAGGAAACCAATCCCATACTTCGTAATAATGATGTTGTGGTAGTCAACCGTTCTGGTGTTGCCAAGGCTGGTGATACAGTAGGTACTGTAGCAGGTCCTTTGGGTCTTATCTTTAATGTTCTCAGGTTTTTTGGACTCTAAAATACTGTTAATGATTTGAGATTGCAAAGTAGTAGTTCCAAGAAATAATACTAATGCACCCAGAAAGGGGGCTAAATTCCTCAAAGTCCCCCTTTTTAAGGGGGATTTAGGGGGATCTGTGGGTGTCAAATCCCACACGAAAAAGTTTTCAAACAACCTCTAAAATTGGTAAGACACTCCGAGAGAAAGAACAGGGTAAATATTCAACCAGTCCAAATCGTCTTCCAATTGTTTCCTTTCTGCCTGCTATATAAAACCTAGACAAAACTAGACTTTACTTTCTACTTCAACGGGAGCATGGGAGCAGTTATCCCTCAGTAGACTTTCACGCCTTAGCCAGACGCGATTGTGTTCCAATTAAGTTTCTGAAAAAGACTACCACCATCATTGCTTGGTTTTCGCGTCGGCAATAGTCTCAATTCAATACTTGATATCACTGTATTATATATCAAGTAGTTGATTTTTTCCTAAAAATATATTGATTTTTGTCAATATAAGTATAGTTTTGTCTATGAAATTGTCAACTTAGGACTTGCTCTACATCACCTGCGGGAATATAATCAGGTGCTGTTAACTCTACTTTTGGTGAGCCAGCAAACATCACACCCAAATTAGCGGAGAAACCCCAGCGGTTACCAGATTTCACAGCATTACCCCAACCAATACCTAGATATGGTGCTACGCTATTGGGTAGGGAAATCTTGGCTTTCACTGTGTCACCAGGATTAATGGAATAGTCTATTCCATTTATGTTAATTGTTGTACCACCATTGGTGGCTTTACCAGTTCCTTCGATATTATTGTCTTGAAACACCAGCCCTCCAGTTAAACGAAAACCGGACTTTTGCCAAGGATGGTAGTCAACTAAAGTAGAAACATTGAATAAGTTAAGTTTAGCATCATAACTGATATCAGATTCTTCAATATCTGCGCTGATACCTAAACCAGTAATTCCAAGTTTAGCATTCATATTAGGTGTTATGGATTTGGTGACTGTTGCACCAACACCTAGTGTACTAATTTCAGGGGTGATTGCCCAACCGCTGGTTTTTGCAGGAGTTTTACTAGTTTCCTCAGTAGGTTTAGCTTCTTGTGACGGTTGTGTTGATGGATCAGGACGATTAGCGCAGCGAGAATTTAAAGGGTAATCTTTGCAGAACTTGTTTAAATCTAATGGTCTTTTGGCAAGTAAATCTACAGCATCGTAAGAAAAAGTACCAGGTTGAGGACGAGTCTCACTTGTTTCTGGTGTTATTGATGTAGCAATGTTAAAAGCCTTTGATTGTCTAAGTTTGAGATTTAGTTTATGTCCTAACCGTATTGTGTACAGCTATAGGACTACTATTTGATTTTTGAAAAAACTCCGTACACCCAAATCATCTCAAACCCTATTCCCTATTCCCTATTCCCTATTCCCCGCCTCCACGGAAAATTTATAAATCAAATCGGAACACTATATATCAAGCACAGCATAAAAGACGTAACAAATTTAATGTAAATTTTAATGTGTATAATTTTCAAACAGACGAAAAAAAAGCTCTCGCTTGACAGCAAGAGCAAGAAAATTAATTGATTGTCAGTGATGAAAGAAAACTAGAAAAACCTAGTCAAGATCCTTCATGTAGTACGCTGGTTCGTTCTCACGGTCAATACCTCTCTCAAAACCACCAGCAGCAGCACGAGCGCGTCCTGCGTGCCACAAGTGACCGATAAGGAAGAAGAAACCTAAGACAAAGTGAGAAGTAGCCAACCATGCACGAGGAGATACATAGTTGAAGGAGTTGATTTCAGTAGCCACACCACCTACAGAGTTCAAAGAACCCAGAGGAGCGTGTGTCATGTATTCAGCAGCACGACGAGCTTGCCAAGGCTGAATATCATTCTTGATTTTTTCTAAGTCAAGACCGTTAGGACCACGGAGAGGCTCTAACCAAGGACCACGGAAATCCCAGAAACGCATGGTTTCACCACCGAAGATGATTTCACCGGTAGGAGAACGCATCAAGTATTTACCAAGACCAGTAGGACCTTGAGCAGAACCAACGTTAGCACCTAAGCGTTGGTCACGAATCAAGAAGGTTAAAGCTTGTGCTTGAGAAGCTTCAGGGCCAGTAGGACCAAAGAATTCGCTGGGGTAAACGGTGTTGTTATACCAAACCATGACGGAAGCGATAAAGCCCATCATAGACAAAGCACCTAAGCTGTAGGATAGGTAAGCTTCACCAGACCAGATAAAAGCACGACGCGCCCAAGCAAAAGGCTTGGTGAAGATGTGCCAAATACCACCGGAAATACAAATTAAAGCAATCCAGATGTGACCGCCGATAACATCTTCCATGTTATCAACGCTGATAATCCAGCCTTCGCCACCAAAGGGAGCTTTAATGAGATAACCAAAGATGATAGCAGGGTTGAGGGTGGGGTTAGTGATTACACGCACGTCACCACCACCGGGAGCCCAGGTGTCATAGACACCACCGAAGAACATAGCCTTCAGTACCAACAGCAACGCACCGCATCCTAAGATGATCAGGTGGAAGCCGATGATGTTGGTCATCTTGTTCTTGTCTTTCCAGTCATAACCAAAGAAAGAAGAATATTCTTCTAAGGTTTCAGGACCACGTACAGCGTGGTAGATACCGCCAAAACCGAGAACAGCGGAAGAAATTAGGTGCAGTACACCTACAACAAAGTAGGGGAAAGTGTCGATAACTTCACCACCAGCACCAACGCCCCAACCTAATGTGGCAACGTGAGGGAGAAGAATTAAGCCCTGTTCATACATGGGCTTTTCTGGGATAAAGTGAGCAACTTCAAATAATGTCATTGCTCCAGCCCAGAATACAATCAAACCAGCGTGAGCAACGTGAGCGCCCAGCAGTTTACCAGATAGGTTGATTAAACGAGCGTTACCAGACCACCAAGCAAAACCGCTTGATTCTTGGTCACGGCCACCGGCTATAACTGATCTATTAGAGAGCGTTACCACGTGGTAGTACCTCCTCTGGGAATACGAACTGTTCGTGGGGTTGATCTTGAGGAGCCATCCAAGCGCGGATACCCTCGTTCAACAAAATGTTTTTGGTATAGAATGTTTCAAATTCTGGGTCTTCTGCTGCCCGTAATTCTTGGGAAACGAAGTCATAAGCCCGCAG